>NZ_JAPHPY010000011.1:0-127070 GCF_026241575.1 Vibrio sp. Sgm 5 | reverse complement strand
GTTTAAACTACAAACCATCCTTGAAGGCTACGAACTCGCAATGTCTCTTGATCACTAGACTTGTGATCAAGAGACAGCCTTTTAAGGAGGCTTTTTTTGTGCTTTAACAAATTAAGGCAAACGTTTGCTTTTTCTCTGGCGAGTTAAAATAGTTCTGGTATGATGCCCTCATTCGATTTATTCAGCGTGCTTTTTTCGTTGGATATCTTCTCTTTATGACGTTTGATTAAGATGATAGGAATGTCGCAATGAGCCTTGCTAATCAAGTACTTGCCGTCAATGACGACCTGCCAATTCGCACCCACAAGCCTGTTCACAGCGGAAAAGTTCGCTCTGTTTACTGGTTAACTGAAGAAGACAGCGCACGACTGATCAAAGAAAAAGGATACGATGTCGCTACTGATGCCCCACTGGCCATCATGGTGATCAGTGACCGTATCTCTGCATTCGATTGTATCTGGCACGGCGAAGGTGGACTCAAAGGTGTTCCGGGTAAAGGCGCGGCACTCAACGCGATCTCTAACCACTGGTTCAAATTGTTCAAAGACAACGGCCTTGCTGATAGTCATATCTTGGACATCCCTCACCCATTCGTTTGGATCGTACAAAAAGCGAAGCCAGTGAAGATTGAAGCAATCTGCCGTAAGTACATCACGGGTTCTATGTGGCGTGCCTACGCAAATGGCGAGCGTGAATTCTGTGGTATTGAGCTTCCTGAAGGTCTTGAGAAAGATAAAGCCCTACCTGAATTACTAATGACACCTTCAACTAAAGGTATCTTGAAAGGTATTCCAGGCGTTCCTGAAGCGGATGACGTGAACATCACTCGCCAAAACATCGTGGAGAACTATGAAGCTTTCAACTTCTCAAGTGCAGAAGACATTGCGCAATACGAAAAGCTATTGAAAGAAGGCTTTAATGTGATCAGCGATGCGCTTGAAGCCGTTGACCAAACGTTCGTAGATACTAAGTTTGAATTTGGCTATGTGCACGACGCTGCCGGTAACGAAAAGCTAATTTACATGGATGAAGTCGGTACGCCTGATTCGTCACGTATTTGGGATACAAAAGAATACCAAGCCGGAAACATCGTTGAAAACTCGAAAGAAGGTTTCCGTCAGTTCTTATTAAACCACTTCCCTGATCCTGATATTCTGCTTAACAAAGAGCGCATGCCCGAGCGTGAAGCTCTTGCTCGTGATAACGATCTGCCAGTAGAGTCTTTGATGGACATCTCTCGCACGTATATCAGCATCGCAGAAAAAATCACAGGGCAGCCAATCAAGTTGAGCAATAATCCGAAAGCAGAGATCATCGAAATCTTGAGCAAAGAATACGGTTTGATTGATTAAGCTTTACTCGCTCAACGCTGAGTAAAAACCTAATACAAAAGGGAGCTAAGCTAAAACACAGCATTGGTTCTCAGGTTTACAATAGGTAATAAAAAAGCGACCGAATACTCGATCGCTTTTTTGATTGGGGGAAGGTATAGCTTTAGTGTTAGAACTTCAAATTAAGGACATCTTGCTCTGTGGTATCTACTTTTAGTTTACTTCTAGATTCAATGTACTCGATTTGTTTTAAGTCTAACGAATAAGGCATAACTACACGTAATTCATGGATTCCTTCATGTTTTGCAAGCTTTGCCAACATCACTAAATTGGATTCATCGCTCTGACGTGAAGACATCGATTTTAATGCAGCGTCCCAAAGGCGATCCTCTGGTTGGCTCAATTCCGCGATGTTCTGTTTCCACATCATGCCAAAAATGGGCGCGATGGTGGCGAACGCTTCCAGAAAGGTCCACTTCTTACTTCCCGTTGCCCCTAGGAAGCTGGTGTAGTCGAATTCAATGCATGTCTTTCCTTGTTGCTCCATCCTATGCCTCGACACTCTGAAATGAGATATACAAAATATCGTTCAATTACTTTGATATAGCAATAGGATATAAAACAATGGTCTTTTATGCCCTTATTTGACCTCAAAAGGAAATATTAAAACCAGCTTTGTAACAAATGATGTACAGCTTCGCCATATATAAGCATCCAATTGATTAATATTTTCAACGCTTAACTAAAAACGTTGCTAAGCATACCAAGCAAGTAAAGCCCTTTATAAATTCACCAATCGAATACCAAGCCCCACGCGAGTTTGAGAGTGATCATAGTCGATGAGCGTTTCGCCATAACCATGGTATCCCTGAACATACAGACCAAGGATGTCGTTAAAGTACAAGGTATAACCTAACTCGATGCCACCTTTATCATCAGCAAAGTTGTAAAAGCCTCGAGTATTGAACACACCAGCGCCAGTGTAGACCTTTGCCCAAAGTTCATAAGGCGCATAGTAGTCTTCCATTTCATCATTTTCAGTGGTGATTACCCACCAAGCGTGTGCACCGTATTCCACAGGGCCTGAAAAACGTTCGGCGGCGATATATAACCTATCCCAACTGCGAGAAAGCTTACTTGATTGACCATTTGATTCATGCTTATAGCCCGCTTCTAAGTGGTTGAATAAAAACATGTTGGATTGGTGCGCGAGAAATACTTGAGGTTTGTAATTGGTCTCTCTGAACGGAGGAGATATGTCAGAGTTAGCAAGTTGCCAGAGAGATTTTTGTGTGTATGCACCCATCAGCGCAGTACCAGAGTTAAATCGATAAAATGGAATCGAAGCGGAGATTTGAAACTTCACTTCAAAGTGCTGTAATGAGTCCATTTCAGAACCGAGTTCATTGTAAGCATCTTGATTAATGTCTGAGGTGTACGTACCGAGGACATAGTTATCTTCGTAAGTGGAGATGTGATTAATACTTTTTCCGTAAGCCAATACGGGGCATAACAATAGTGGAATTGCTTTATACTTCATCGTTTTCCTTCACGCCGCTCAACAAGAGCGGCAAATTCATTCCTTATCGCCTAAAAACAGGCCATAAACTTCAAGGGAAACGAGATCAAGCAAATACTGTTCCGGATTGTGTTACTTCACATCTAATACTCTGCTGGCTTTCTTGTATTGCACTTTCCAACCAGACCAACGTGGCAACTCCCAGCGTTTAGGATCCCCTTTTCGACCTCCTTCGGCGTAGATAACCTGCACGAGCTTGCGTGATACAAAATACTCAACATCCAGTTTTAGCTCTGCAAGTACGAGTTTAAGTGGATAGCGTTCAACAAAGTCATCGTATTCCCACTCAGGGATGCCTTCGAACGGGATGTCATCGGCTTCAAACAGTTCGATATCTTCCACACTTTCTACACCAAGCATTTCCAGTTGCTCGGCCAACCACGTAGCGAAAGACAAACCGTCGAGTTCCGTTTTTTCAATAGGCTCAGGATTTAACCCAAGCGCGTTATAGATCTTCCAGTGCTGAATTTGCTGTTTTCTCAATGGAGCAAAACCCGGTAATAGCGTTTCGTCTTCAATCATCTCAACGATAGATTGGACGGCAACTTCGCCTTCAAGCGATTGATATTCCGTACAAATGGTTCGTCCTGCATAGACCAAATGCATGGTCGCTCGTGGGGCTTCTTCCTCATAGTTGGTTTCGCCTTGTTGCCACTCACCAAGCTCTAATTCGCGCAGCAGATTGAGGGACACAGGTAGCATTACGGAGGCAAGATTGAGCGTCTGTTTTACGCCTCTTCCGGGTACACTGTGGCTATCTAGCACCAAAGCTGCCTCACTTTTTTCGGGGAAACGGCTATTGCGCCCAACCATCATTTCCATCAAACCATTGCCTAGCGCGTCACGACGTCGTTCTCGGCGAACAAATACAAGTTCTGGATGTAACGTAGCAATGGCTTTGGTCAATTCATCGCGTTTGTATCGCGATGCGACTTCAAGATCCGGCAATTCAAACACTTCTCGCATCTGCTTTGCTAACCCTTGCGCTTCTTCAAGCACGCTTGCATCAAGATTAATACCGGGAAGCTGCTCCCCTCGCACCAAGCGAATCATCAACGAGGCATCGCAGCCAAATGGCTCTTCTTGCGCTAATGCTTCGGCAAACTCACCGCCTTGCAATTGATACAATTGAGCGGGCACAGAAAGCGCTGCCGATAAATCGATCATCGCTTCTCGTTCTGATTTGGTTTGGATACGAGTCACTAAGTCTGCAAATAAGGCATCAATTGGTAGAGGGTACACTTTTTTACCGTGCTCGGTGATGTTACCTTGCTCGTCTATCGCTGCCATCCTCTGCAGGGTTTGGAGTGCTGAGTTAAGTGACTTTTCAGGTACAGAATCGAGGAAGGAAAGTTCGGAAAGTCTGTATCCACAACAAGCCGCAGCGAGCATTGGTTCTACAAGTTCTTCACGATGTAATTCAGGTGGCGTCACCCGTTCCAACGGAGCATGCTCACCAAACAAGCGAATACACGCTCCTTCAGCAACACGACCTGCTCGCCCCATTCGCTGCGCTGCGCTGGCTTTGGAGATGTTGGTTAACGTCAGGGCTGTCCGTCCATTTCGTTGCACGGTTCTGCGTTCCAAACCACTATCGATGACCACGCGGATGTTTGGAATGGTCAGAGAGGTTTCTGCAACGTTGGTTGCCAACACCACTTTACGTTGCTTTTGTACCGTCAACGCACGATGGCGCTCTTCATCACTCACCGATGCATGCAGCTTCACGACCATCACATCGTCAATACTTTGCAGCATTTGCGCGCATTGAGTGATCTCTTTTCGACCCGGTAAGAAAACGAGAATATCGCCCTCTTCGTCTTCGAGTGCTTCTTTTACTGTGCCCACAACATCATTCTCACAACCTTTCTTGTTCGGCAAGTAACGACTGTCCATTGAGCGATGAGTCACGGTGACAGGAAAACAACGACCTTCTGATCGTAGGCGCTTGGCATCCAAGTAGTTCGCTAGCTTTTCGCCTTCTAAAGTGGCTGACGTGACAATCAGACGGTGCTGTTTTTCTTGCTTTAAAATCGCGGTAAGGAGATCAATGTCCCAGCGGCGTTCATGAAATTCGTCCACCATCACGATATCGAAGCTAGCCAGTTTGTCTTCCGCGAACCAACGCAGCGCAACACCGGGCGTCACGAACACGACTTTAGTCTTTTCATCATAGTGAGCGTGAAGCTTTATCGCGTAACCAATCTGTTTGCCCAAAGGTTGACCAGATTGCTCGGCAAGAAATTCAGCTAACGAGGTACAAGCGATTCGGCGTGGCTCAATCACCAATACTCGACCGTGATTGGCAGCCCAAAGTGGCAATCGCGTGGATTTACCTGAGCCAGTTTCGGCCTCAACCACCAAATGATGGTGATTCACGAGTTGGTCAAATTCCGCTTGTAAGCTATCGATAGGTAATTGAGACATAAAAGATAAGAACGTGATAATGGATTGCGAGGCATTATACCTGAGTGAGAAATTCCTGCTTTAGGAATCGTTTCTGGCCATTTAATGACAGTATTAATGTTTCAGTGACGATATTTTCGTCGGGAATTGGATTTTTTTGCGACATTACGTTGATGTGCATCAACGAATGTTTACAACTAAATAGTGAACCCGTTAGAATTTTGCACGCATCCTTCAACCCTACATTTAAGGCACCCAATGAACAACGACAAGCGCCCACTCTATATCCCATATGCGGGTCCGGCTCTTTTAGCGACCCCTCTTTTGAACAAGGGCAGTGCGTTCTCCGGAGAAGAACGTAGTTCATTCAACTTGGAAGGTCTTCTACCAGAGACGACTGAAACCATCCAAGAGCAAGTAGAGCGTGCGTACCAACAGTACAAAAGCTTTGAAAGTGACATGGATAAGCACATTTACCTGCGCAACATCCAAGACACGAACGAAACGCTATTCTACCGCCTAGTTCAAAACCACATTTCTGAGATGATGCCGATTATCTACACACCAACCGTTGGTGCAGCGTGTGAGAACTTCTCAAACATCTACCGTCGTGGCCGTGGTCTGTTCATCTCTTACCCGAACCGTGACCGTATCGATGACCTGCTAAACAACGCAGCAAACCACAACGTTAAAGTAATCGTAGTAACTGATGGCGAACGTATCTTGGGCTTGGGTGACCAAGGTATCGGCGGCATGGGTATTCCAATCGGTAAGCTTTCTCTATACACAGCATGTGGCGGTATCAGCCCTGCTTACACACTACCAATCGTACTTGATGTGGGTACCAACAACCCGCAACGTCTTGCAGATCCAATGTACATGGGTTGGCGTCATCCTCGTATCACTGGCCCTGATTACGATGCGTTTGTTGAAGAGTTTATCCAAGCAGTACAACGCCGTTGGCCAGATGCCCTGATCCAGTTCGAAGACTTTGCACAGAAAAACGCAATGCCACTTCTAGAGCGCTACAAAGACCGCATCTGTTGTTTCAACGATGACATTCAAGGTACAGCGGCGGTAACCGTAGGTTCTCTACTTGCAGCATGTAAAGCGGCAGGTACTAAGCTGTCTGATCAACGCATTACTTTCTTGGGTGCTGGTTCTGCTGGTTGTGGTATTGCAGAAGCGATCATCGCGCAAATGGTATCGGAAGGAATCTCTGATAAGAAAGCACGTTCGCAAGTTTACATGGTTGACCGTTGGGGTCTGTTACAAGAAGGCATGCCTAACCTTCTTGATTTCCAACAACGCTTGGTTCAGAAGTTCGACAACACGAAGAAGTGGGAAAATGAAGGAAATGGCTTCTCACTTCTTGATGTGATGCACAATGCGAAGCCAACCGTGCTAATTGGTGTATCTGGTGCCCCTGGCCTCTTCAGTGAAGAAGTGATCAAAGAGATGCACAAGCACTGTGCACGTCCGATTGTATTCCCGCTTTCGAACCCAACAAGCCGCGTAGAAGCAACACCAAATGACATCATTCGTTGGACAAACGGTGAAGCGCTAGTTGCAACAGGTAGCCCATTTGAGCCCGTGGTGCATGAAGGCAACACTTACCCTATCGCGCAATGTAACAACAGCTACATCTTCCCTGGTATTGGTTTGGGTGTGCTTGCAGTAAATGCGAAGCGCGTAACGGACGAAATGTTGATGGAATCAAGCCGCGCATTGGCAACATGCTCACCATTAGCGATCAACGGCAACGGTGCTCTACTTCCACCACTAGAAGAAATTCATTTGGTATCGAAGAAGATTGCATTCGCTGTTGCGAAGAAAGCGATTGAGCAAGGTGTCGCGCTAGAAATCACTGATGAAGCGCTAAATGACGCGATTGACCAAGCCTTCTGGCAACCGGTTTACCGTCGTTACAAACGCACAGCATTCTAAGCTTTAAGACGTTTTGTACAATTATTAGCCCTCGCAGTGCGGGGGCTTTTGTTTTTTATGCTCTTTTTTCTCATCCTAACCATATTTTGGCATAAATGGGCTTCTCTCTTTTCATTTCTATCAGATATGATGAGGGATACACATTGAAATAAGGACATCGAACGTTTTGCTGTTTTCTCGCATAAAGTCAAAGTGGAAGCTCAAGTTCTCATGGAAGCGTCTGGCTTTGGTTTTGTCGATCTCTTTACTCGGTCTTTTCGTCACCATCATTGCGATTGACCGATGGGTCGTGCTTCAAGCTCAAGAAGAAATCTTTACCGACTACGAACAAGTGCCAAAGCACGAGGTCGCAGTTGTTCTCGGCACCAGTAAATACATCGGTAAGGTACTCAATACTTACTATACCCACCGCATCAATGCCGCCATCGACCTATACAAACAAGGTAAGGTGAAGCAGTTTCTACTTAGTGGGGATAACGCGCACCGTTCTTACAATGAACCTTGGACAATGAAGCGCGATCTGCTGCGCGCTGGTGTACCGGAAGAAGTCATTCATTTGGATTACGCAGGCTTTCGAACGTTAGATTCCATCGTTCGTGCTAAAAAGATATTCGCCTCTGAGCGCTTCTTGATTGTCACTCAACGATTCCATTGTGAACGAGCGCTGTTTATTGCTGACGCTTACAATATTGATGCGCAGTGTTTGGCCGTAGCTGGACCAACGGCAAGCAAGCAGAAGATCAACATGCGAACACGTGAACTTATGGCACGTGTGAAAGCGTTTTTGGACTTGTACATCATGAATACGCAACCGCGCTTCCTTGGTCCTCAAGAGCCAATCGTTGCGGTGGAAGATACGGTGGAAGAAAAACAAGAAATCATCGAAAACGAACGTAACATTCCGGTTCAATAAGTCGACCAAAGTGTTACTGCTTTCAACACTCTCGCTCTGCATTACACACCGATAACAATTCATTAAAAGTAAATGGGTAGCTTTCTACCCATTTCCAATTCCCAACCTCACACTTTCTTATTCTGCCGTCGATTCAGGCAAAACACCCTTTCGCATCCGAAGTAACATTTAATCAACAAATAACTACAAGTCAGTTACTTTGCCATAAAAAACCAACACTAAGGCAATGCAAAAGGAGCACAACCATGACCGCACTCGCTGTGACACTGAAGAACTGGTTCTTCACTCGCAACAGCATGATATTGACGTCTAATGTCCTGCTGTTCGCTATTTTGTTCAACACCCTACCCTTTGAGCCTCAAGTCGTAACCGGCTTATGTATTTTGATTTTTGTTGCCGTACTTTGGTTAACGGAAGCCATTCACGTAAGCATCACTGCCCTGCTAATCCCGCTACTCGCGGTATTCTTGGGCGTATTCAATACCCAAGCAGCGCTAAACAACTTCTCTAACTCGATCATTTTCTTGTTCTTGGGTGGTTTCGCATTGGCTGCCGCGCTTCACAAACAAAAGCTCGATCAAGCGATAGCCGACAAAGTATTGCTGATTGCGCGCGGTAAGATGTCTGTCGCGGTCTTCATGTTGTTTGGTGTGAGCGCTGGCCTATCAATGTGGATCTCGAACACCGCAACGACAGCGATGATGTTGCCATTGGTTCTAGGTGTTATGAGCAAACTAGACGCGAAGAAGAGTCACAGAACTTACCTGTTCGTGCTACTTGGTATCGCCTACAGTGCGTCGATTGGCGGCATCGCAACGCTAGTAGGTAGCCCACCGAATGCTATCGCAGCCGCAGAAGTCGGTTTGAACTTTACAGAGTGGATGGAGCTGGGTTTACCAATTTCTTTGATTCTCATGCCTATCGCGATCTTGGTGCTATACACCATGACAAAGCCAGATTTAAGCCACACGTTCGAACTTGACCACCAGCCTGTTGAGTGGACAAACGGCAAGAAGATCACCTTAGCGATTTTCCTATTAACAGTGACATTCTGGATTTTCAGCAAACCGATCAACGCTATGCTTGGCGGTTTTGCGAAGTTCGATACCCTCGTTGCAATTGGTGCGATTCTATTACTTGGTGCATCTCGCGCAGTAGAGTGGAAAGACATTGAAAAGACAACTGACTGGGGTGTTTTGATCCTGTTTGGTGGCGGTATCTGTCTAAGTAACGTACTAAAAGCAACAGGCACAAGTGTCTTCTTGGCTAACGGTCTAGCTGGTTTCCTTGAGCAAGCTGGTGTCCTACTCACGATTTTATCTGTGGTTGCGTTTGTTGTTTTCCTAACCGAGTTTGCAAGTAACACCGCGAGTGCGGCGCTATTAGTGCCAGTATTTGCCACCATTGCAGAAGCGCTTGGTCTATCGCCAGTCATTCTATCAGCACTGATTGCTGTAGCAGCATCTTGTGCCTTCATGCTGCCAGTAGCAACGCCACCTAACGCGATTGTATTTGCGACGGGTCATATCAAACAGAAAGAGATGATGCGAATCGGTATGGTGTTAAACGTTGCATGTATCGGCGCGCTAACTCTATTCGCTTGGTTGTTCTGGTAAACATTGCTCAAATAAAAAAGAGCGGCGCCCAAACGCAGCTCTCTTATCAAAACTAGCACTACAACTGCTGTTCTCGGTAATCAAATTGAATACCTAACTACTACCCCCTAGTCATGTTCAGCAGTTTCCCTTTTGGTGGTCAGTCGACCACCTTTTTTCTTTTAGCCCAGCGTCTCTGTTTGTGGTTGTTTTTGCATACCGTAATTGACTTCAATTCGATTTCGGCCATTACGCTTCGCCATATATAACACTTCATCCGCACGAGCCATCGTTTCTGAAACACGCTCATTCTGCATTTGTGCAACACCGATACTGCACGTTAACGGCTCACCATGGACCCAGAGATGCTTTTCTACATTCCGACGCACAATCTCAGCTTTCTGTACGGCTTGCTCGATATTGGTGTTTGGACAGAACACAACAAACTCTTCACCCCCCCCAACGTACCAGTCGGTCATCAGTTTGAATGGAACTCGCAATCACCATAACAAACTCGCGTAAAATATCGTCCCCCATTTGATGTCCGTATTTATCATTCACGCGTTTAAACTTGTCTAAGTCCATATAGAGAATCGAAAACGAATCGTGACCCCAGCGAACTTGACGAGCTTGTTGCTCAAGCCAGTTTTGGACTGCATGTCGATTCATCGCTCCAGTTAAGGCATCACGATGTGCCAGTTCCGCAAACTCATAATTTTGTGTACGAAGCGTCGAATTCACCTTCTCTAAATGGCGGTGGCGTTTCCGTGCTTTGTTGTATGCGATTTTATTTTTGCGCATTTCTTGTAGTGAGAATGCTAAACCCAGCGCCATCCATGAGAACAACAAAGCGAACAACAGTGTCGACTGTTCTACATATGCGCCTTCAAACTCAATCTTGTCGATAACGATCTTATGTTTACCGAGTGCCGCCCCTGCTCCGGTTGCCAGATCAATGCGAGTAATGTTGGCAAACTCAGGCGCAGAGTGCTCAATCGCAACGTCGTTATCATTCAACCACCACGTCATCACCTGAAGGTTTTCAATCGGGATCTCAATAACTTCACTAAAGTCTGAAGGAGAAAACTGCATGCCATTGTATTTGATGGTGTATTCATCATTCGGGTCTGAGTAGGCCGAATTGAAGTTACGCAAGTACAGACGCAAGTTTTTGCTTGGGTTTTGACCCTCTCCAGCCATTTCATAACGAATTTTTAGACGAACGGTATGGTAACTGGAAAGATCCAAACCTTTGGTCGCTTGCTTCACATCGGTGTAAACGGAGATGCCGCAGTAAGGCCACGCGTATTTGCTTTCCTTTAGGTCACAGTTCAGAACCAAACTGTGGTTTTGATAAGTAATATCAGATTCACTCAAACCACCAGCAATCGCATCACTTGTAACATGAATATTAAATTGATCCGGTGTAACTTCTAGCTTACGAGTATCACCAAGCAAACTGTATAACGCCACCAAACTGATGGTGCATATCGACAACGCAAAAATTAATTTATGTATCCATTTCATGGCGGCTGGCCTATTTACTGACAACTGTTCTGTTTATATCGTGCAATGTACTGAAAGATTTTTCGTTTTTCAAACAAAGTTATTTATCAAGTTAAAAAGTGATTTAAAACTCACATTCTTAATTTCAATACATAGTACACACAAAGTAATTGTGAACCCGCTTCAAGATTGTAGAAATATTCTCACCAAGCGAGATTTGCGAAAGACTTCACACACTGACTTTGTCTAGTGTTCAAAAAGCCATCAAACAGAAAGCGAAAACTAACACGTATTAGCTTTCTCCTGCCTCTGAACGTCGGTTCGGTATATACTGTGCAAAAACACAATAATGAGTAATGTCATGTCAATAATCGCTACAGGCACGCTAAACAAAATGCGTGCTTCTCTGGATGGTGCAGTAAGCTACCGTCTGCCTGTGGGTGACGAAGAAGTGGATTTGAGCCCATTTCTTGGTAAACCCCTCACTCTAACTCACACTGGCAACATCTACTGTTGTTCTTGCGGTAAGAAAACCAAGAAGAGCTACTCTCAAGGCCACTGCTTTGTATGTATGAAGAAGTTGGCGAGTTGCGACATGTGCATCATGAAGCCAGAAACTTGTCACTACGAACAAGGCACCTGTCGCGAGCCGCAATGGGGTGAAGAGAACTGCATGGTGGACCACTTCGTTTACCTATCTAACACGTCAAGTTTGAAAGTGGGCATCACGCGTCATACCCAAATTCCAACCCGTTGGATAGACCAAGGTGCGACACAAGGTCTGCCTATCTTCAAAGTAAAAACTCGTCATATTTCTGGCTTGATTGAAATCGAATTAGCGAAACACATTGCTGATAAGACAAACTGGCGAACGCTGCTGAAAGGCGATGGCGACCCAATTGAACTGCAAGATCGCTTTGCAGAACTACTGCCATTAGTGGAAGACAAAATCGCTGAGATTAAACAGCAGTATGGCGATGACGCAATTGAAGTGTTGAGCGAAAACATCACTTCTCTAAGCTACCCAGTTCAGAAGCATCCGACTAAAATCACCTCGCACAACTTCGATAAAAACCCAGTTGTTACAGGTACATTGCAAGGTATTAAAGGCCAATACCTGATCTTCGATACTGGCGTGATCAACGTGCGGAAATTTACCTCGTATGAAGTTGAAGTGAGCGAATAAGCTCTCGGCTCATTGAATAAAAGAAACGAAAAAGCTCGAGCACCTGGCTCGAGCTTTTAGTTTGTGTCGTCTTCGATTCTTACGCGTCGAGGATATTTTCTAACACATCAAACAACATATCGATTTCTGCCGTCGTGTTGTAGTGCATACAACCGATGCGAACCACGCCGCCCGACTCTTCTAAGCCTAACTGGCGAACGAGTCCTAGTGCATAGAAGTGTCCATTCCAGACACAGATATTGTGCTCGCCCAACGTCTTCGCGATGAACTCTGGAGAGTATTTATCAAAAGTCAGCGCGAAAGTTGGCGTTCTCAATTGGTTACTTTCATTGTTAATACCAAACAAGTTCACGCCATCGAGCGCCCCTAAACGCTGCAAGAAATGCTCACTCAATTGCTGCTCATGTTGGCTGTATAACGCATAGCTTTGCTCTAGACGCTGACGAAGTGATGCTTCTTCATCGCCAAACTGGGCTAGGTATTCAACCGCAGCTGTGACGCCAGCCAAGCCTTCAAAGTTCTGCGTTCCGGTTTCAAAGCGCCCCGGTCCAATATTGGTTGCAGGTTCAACTTTGTAGGGCTTAACACTGTGTAACCACTGGTCTGCTACGTACGCAATTCCTACGTGTGGTCCGAAAAACTTGTACGCAGAACATGCCAAGAAATCACATCCTAATGCTTGCACATCGACTAAATGGTGCGGCGCGTAATGCACGGCATCCACATAAACTTGAGCGCCGCTACTGTGTGCCATTTTGACCACTTGGTGCATATCAACAATCGAGCCGGTGGTGTTCGATGCGTAAGTCACCGCAACTATGCGAGTTTTCTCATTCAACAAGCTCTGAAGATGCGCAAGATCTAGCGTGCAATCTTCTTCATTAATTCTGACTTGATGAACCACCACGCCTTTATCTTCTGCTGCTTGTTGCCAACTCGACACATTAGAGTAATGGTCTAGGGCTGAAACAATGATCTCATCGCCCTCTTTCCAATCTCGACTAATAGCGCGACTTAGCTGAAATGTCAGCGAGGTCATGTTCGCACCAAACACGATATTGCCAGAGGACGGTGCGTTTAGCAGAGCTTGTGCCGATTCGCGAGCCGATTGCATTACATCAACCGTCGCTTGGCTTGAGAAATAGTGCCCACCAAGGTTCGAATTGAATCGTCCAAGGTAGCTCACCATGCTATCCAGTACCGACTGCGGCACTTGTGAACCACCGGGTCCATCAAAAAAGGTCACTGGGCGATCATTGTGGTATTGCGCCAGTGCGGGAAATTGTTCTCGGATCTGATTAAGATTGAAGTTCATTTCGCTTGTCCGTCGCTGTCAGTACAAATACATCCATATGACCTTCTTGGTCATTAATCACTGAGCGAATTGGCACCGCGTTGTGCCACAGTTTGCTGTCTGCCAGCATTGCCACTTCGCCATTTTCCAATACTTTACGGAAAAAAGGCGCTTGGTTGTGGCTGCTGTAAAGCATGATGTCGCCACCCATGATGTTGTGACGCCCTACGCCTACTAGCGCGATGTGGTCAAAACCATCTTGGTGTACCCCTTCCGGTGCAACTTGGGTTTCATCGTAAATCGCAGTAATTCGAATTTGATGGATCTCGATTTCCTGACCGTTTGGTAAGTGGTTTGCGTTAACGAACAACTCACACATTTCACGGAAACCTTCACTGGAAAGAATCCCTTTTTCAATCGGCTCAAACTGGCGAATCACATCACCTTGGAAACGGTTGATATCAGAAGATTGTACAAAGCTGTTCTTATTTAAATCGACCACCTGACCGTTTTCAAACCCAACCACAGAGTAACGACGAAGACGATATTGGCCGTCGGCATGTTCCGTACGAGGTAGGCCTTCGAAGGAAGGAGAAAGTTGCTCAATCGCTGCCATGCTGAGCTGAGTCAAATGTAAGGTGTTCTCTCGTGAATGTAACATCATTGGCTCCTTTAATGAGGCACATTTAGCTTGTTTGAATTAACATTTAATTTACATCTTAGGATACGCAAATATTCTGCAATTACCAGAATTTGACGTTGATAGCTTCAACAAAAAAGAAAAAACGACACTTAGCACTATAATTAACATCAACAGCAGTTTAAACATTCAGAACGGAGCTTGCGCAGTATTTGAAACTAGAACTCTCTACTATAAACAGAATTTTATTCTAGTCTGGAACGCCTCTCCATAAACATCAGCAAGTTCTAACCTATAACCAATAATTCGATCCGCTCCTTTCGTTTATGCTTTTAAAGCACTAAGAATTTCCATACAATCGGGAGAAATGTTCAGCCCTCTATGGAGCCATAATGAGCGACGTAAAACACTGTAAATTATTAATTCTTGGTTCTGGCCCAGCAGGTTACACCGCAGCAGTATACGCAGCGCGTGCTAACTTAAACCCTGTGCTAGTAACGGGAATGCAGCAAGGTGGTCAGCTAACGACCACAACTGAAGTAGAAAACTGGCCTGGTGATGCAGAAGGTCTTACTGGTCCAGGTTTGATGGAACGCATGAAAGAACACGCAGAACGATTCGAAACAGAAATCGTGTTCGATCACATCAACGAAGTGGATCTGTCTCAACGTCCATTCCGTCTGAAAGGTGACTCTGGTGAGTACACTTGTGATGCGTTGATCATCTCTACTGGCGCATCAGCGAAATACCTAGGTCTTGAATCTGAAGAAGCATTTAAAGGTCGCGGCGTTTCAGCTTGTGCAACTTGTGATGGTTTCTTCTACCGTAATCAGAAAGTGGCGGTTGTAGGCGGTGGTAACACTGCTGTTGAAGAAGCGCTTTACCTATCAAACATTGCATCAGAAGTGCATCTGATCCACCGTCGTGATTCATTCCGCGCTGAGAAGATCCTTGTAAAACGCCTGATGGATAAAGTTGAAAGCGGTAATATCGTTCTTCATACCGACCGTACTCTAGATGAAGTGCTAGGCGACGACATGGGTGTAACGGGTGTTCGCATTAAAGACGTGAACAGCGGTGCGACAGAAGATATCGATGTAATGGGTGCATTCATCGCAATCGGTCACCAACCAAACACGCAAATCTTCGAAGGCCAAGTCGATATGAAAGATGGTTACATCCTCGTTCAATCTGGTCTTGAAGGTAACGCAACGCAAACCAGCATCGAAGGTGTGTTTGCAGCAGGCGACGTGATGGATCATAACTACCGTCAAGCAATCACCTCTGCAGGTACTGGCTGTATGGCAGCTTTAGATGCAGAACGCTTCTTAGACGCACTTACTGACAAATAACTTTTCACATTTGTGTCATATCCTTAAAGCCCAGCGGTATTCCCGCTGGGTTTTCTTTTGTATACTACCGCCTCATTAAAACAATTATCATTAAGCCTTCACGATGGATAAGAAAAAGCAAAGCAGCTTGAATAAGTGGCTTAAGCAACAAAGTAAGTTGGCCAAGCGCTGGCTGATGGTTGCGATAGGCCTAGGCGTACTATCAAGCGTGTTTTTATTGGCTCAAGCAGCCCTGCTCGCCTCCATTCTCCACCAACTCATTATTGAACAAGTCGACAAATCCGAACTCGTTTGGTACTTCGTCGGACTTGGTGTCACCGTTATCGGTCGCGCAGCTTGTACTTGGGGACGCGAAATCGCTGGATATCGTTGCGGCGAACAGATCCGCGTTTACATCCGCCAACTGATTCTCGATAAAGTTCACCAACTTGGTCCTGCTTATATCAAAGGCAAGCCAGCAGGTAGCTGGGCAACGTTGATTCTAGAGCAAGTAGAAGACATGCAAGACTTCTTCTCTCGCTACCTTCCACAAATGTCGTTGTCTGTTTTGGTGCCTTTCATCATCCTAGTAGTGGTTTTTCCAATTAACTGGGCAGCCGGTTTAATTTTCCTGATTACTGCACCATTAGTTCCAATGTTTATGGCATTGGTGGGGATGAAAGCCGCTGACGCAAACCGTAAGAACTTCAAAGCGCTGCAACGTTTATCTGGTCACTTTTATGACCGTTTGCAAGCAATGACAACCATCCGTTTGTTCGACCGTACTCAATCAGAAACCGAGACGTTAAAAGGTGCATCTGAAGTTTTCCGTACTCGCACTATGGATGTATTGAAGATTGCATTCCTATCTTCAGCGGTTCTTGAGTTCTTCACTTCTATCTCAATTGCGATTACGGCAGTTTACTTTGGCTTTAGCTATATCGGAGAGCTCAACTTCGGTTACTACGGCACAGGTGTAACGCTGTTTGCTGGTCTATTTATTCTGATCCTTGCGCCTGAGTTCTATCAACCATTGCGTGACCTTGGTACCTTCTACCATGCCAAGCAACAAGCAGTCGGCGCAGCAGAAAGCATTGTTGAATTTCTAGAGCTAGATGTAGACCAAGTAAAAGATGGCAACAAGGCCGTAGAACAAAACGCAGCGATTCATATCGAAGCTCAAGACCTTGTTATCTTCAGCCCTGAAGGTAAACAGCTTGCTGGTCCCCTATCCTTCTCGCTAGAAGCGAATCAAAGCACCGCACTGGTTGGCCCAAGTGGTGCAGGTAAAACCAGCTTAGTAAATACCATCCTTGGTTTTATGCCATACAAAGGCAGCTTAAAGATTAACGGCTGTGAACTTTCCGAGTTGGATTTGGCGACATGGCGCGAAACCATCAGCTGGATTGGTCAAAACCCAATGCTTTTGCATGGCAGCATTCGTGACAACGTCACTCTTGGTAAGCAAGATATTCAAGATCAGCAAGTCCACTCAGTACTGAGCGACTCCTACGCTGCAGAGTTTGTTGAAATGCACGGTCTGGACTACCAAATATCTGATCGCTCTGGCGGTTTGTCTGTTGGTCAGGCACAGCGTCTTGCCCTTGCTCGTGCGATGCTACAAAACGGCCGTTTTTGGCTACTTGATGAACCAACTGCAAGTTTGGATGCTCGAAGCGAGAAATTAGTTATGGAAGGCATCGGTAAATACACCGAATCCACCACTAACTTGATGATCACTCACCAACTCGCGCCGCTGCAGAATGTCTCCCAGATTCTGGTTATGCAAGAGGGTCAAATCGTTCAACGTGGCGATTACGCAACGCTGGCATCGCAAGATGGTTTATTTAAAGAAATGTTGGCTGCCAACCTAGCTCAACGTGAATCAGACAAGGGGAACTTAGATGCGTGATTTACTCCCTTATCTAAAACTGTATAAAAAGCACTGGTTTGGTTTGTCACTCGGTATGCTTCTGGCGTTTCTAACGCTGGCTGCTTCTATTGGCCTACTCACCTTATCCGGTTGGTTTATCTCTGCGGCTGCCGTCGCGGGTTTGACTATTGCTCGTGAAACCTTCAACTACATGCTTCCGGGCGCTGGCGTTCGTGGCGCTGCGATGGCTCGAACTGCGGGCCGTTGGGGCGAGCGTGTAGTTAGCCACAACGCAACATTCAAACTACTGACGGATCTGCGTATCTTCTTCTTCAAGAAGCTTGCGCCGCTGATCCCTGGTCGCGTTTCAACTCTGCGTGATGCGGATCTGCTAAACCGCCTAGTGGCAGACGTAGACGCGATGGACCATGTGTACTTGCGTCTTGTCAGCCCTGTGATTGTTGGCATCTTCGGTACCTTATCGCTAACCGCAGTGCTTGCCTTCTTTGACTGGCACCTTGCGCTACTGCTTGGCGGTATCCTAACGGTAATGCTGTTGGTGTGGCCAGTATTGTTCTATAAACTGGGCAAACATAACGGCGAACACCTGACTCAAAACAAAGCACAACTGCGCGTAGCAACACTGGACTGGCTGCAAGGTTACAGCGAACTGAGCCTGTTTGGTGCAGAAGAGCGTTACCGTAACGTGATTCTAGAAAAGCAAAAACAGCTGCTCTCCAACCAATTTGTTAACGCAAACCTCACTGGCATGGCGTCTGGCTTGTTGATGCTCGCTAACGGCTTGACCCTTGTTGCAATGCTTTGGTTTGCTGCGGATGGCGTTGGCGGTCGTGCACCAGACCCTTGGATTGCACTGTTCGCGTTTGCAACCATGGCGAGCTTTGAAATTCTGATGCCAATTGCTGGTGCTTTCCAATATCTAGGTCAAACACTGACTTCAGCACGTCGATTAAACGAAATCACGCTAGCTGAGCCAGACGTTGTCTTCCCAGAAACATCGAAGCGTGAAGGTGATAAGCCGTTAAATATTGAGTTCGACAAGGTTGATTTCACCTACCCTGATGGCCAGCAAAAAGTGCTGAAAGACCTGACACTGTCACTGCCACAGGGCTCAAAAACGGCGATTGTTGGCCAAACCGGTTCAGGTAAATCGACGCTTATTCAATTGCTTTGTCGCTACTGGGATGTAAACCAAGGTCAAGTGAGCATTGGTGGCGCGCCTCTGCAAGATTGGAGCGAATCCGATTTGCGCGCTGCGATCACAGTAGTTAGCCAACGTGTTGATGTGCTTAATGGCACATTGCGTGACAACCTATTGCTTGCGGCTCCAGAAGCAACGGATGAACAGCTGGCTGATATTCTGACTAAAGTAGACTTGGCGAATCTGTTAGACGAACCAGGGCTGGATGCTTGGCTAGGTGACGGCGGTCGTCAGCTGTCTGGTGGTGAGAAGCGCCGTATCGGTATTGCTCGCGCGCTATTGCGTGACGCTCCTATCCTACTGCTTGATGAGCCAACTGAAGGTCTAGACAAGCGCACTGAACAAACAGTGATGGAATTGTTCAAGCAACACTTCACCAATAAAACGGTGGTATTCATTACTCACCGTTTGATTGAGTTGGAAAGCATGGACAACATCTGTTTGATGGAACAAGGCGAAATCATCGAACAAGGTAGCCACCAAGCACTGCTTGCAGAAAAAGGTCGTTACCACCAGCTATTACAATCTCTGTAATACCGGGATTCAAATAGACAAAGGGCTCATCAATTGATGAGCCCTTTTCTTTTGCTCTCGCTGTTCCCATAACAAGTGCAAAATTCGTTAACGACCTGACTTGGCCAGATAAGCCGACATTTCCTCTTCCGGTACCATGCCGCCACCGGTCGCCCAAACTAAGTGAGTCGCGTTGTTTAATTTCTCTTCAGTAAACTGCATTCGCGCTTGGTAAGCTTTGTCGTTAGAAACATGCACCGCACCAATCATGCCCGCTAACGCTGATGGTTCTAAACGAATATCTTCCAGCTCACTTAACTCGCCTAGATGGTGATACATGCGCTCATCCGTCATGGTGTAGTAACCATCAAGCAGTCTTTCCATTGCTCGACCAACAAAACCTGACGCACGACCTACCGCTAAACCGTCAGCTGCAGTGATATTGTCGATGCCAAGATCTTGCACCGCGATGTCATCATGCAAGCCGGTGTGCACACCAAGCAGCATACACGGAGAGTGTGTCGGCTCCGCGAAGATACAATGCACATCGTCACCAAAAGCCATCTTCAAGCCGAACGCTACACCACCAGGACCACCGCCCACCCCGCAAGGTAAGTAAACAAACAGAGGGTGATTCGAATCAACGACAATGCCTATCTCATCAAACTGTTGCTTCAAGCGCTCGCCTGCAACGGAATAACCTAAGAACAAGGTTTGAGAGTTTTCATCATCAATAAAGAAGCAAGTTGGATCTTTCTCCGCTTCTTTGCGTCCCTGCTCTACAGCAACACCGTAGTCTTGCTCGTATTCCACTACATTCACGCCGTGAGAGCGCAGTTTGTCCTTCTTCCACTCTCTCGCATCTGCCGACATATGAACCGACACAGAAAAACCGAGTTTTGCACTCATGATGCCGATAGACATACCTAGATTCCCTGTCGAACCTACGGCAATGCTGTACTGCTGAAAAAACTGACGAAACTCTTCACTGAACAATTTGCTGTAGTCATCAGTTTCACTTAGAAGCCCAGCTTCAATCGCCAACTTCTCTGCGTGTGTCAGCACTTCATAGATGCCACCACGCGCCTTTATTGAACCTGAAATAGGCAGATGACTGTCTTTTTTAAGCATCAAACGTCCAAGAATTTGAGTGCCGTATTGCGTTTCCAAGCAGGACTTCATCTTGTCGATTTCAACAACGTTCGATTCAATAATTCCGTTAGAAGCCGCCGTTTCTGGGAAAGCTTTCACTAAGTATGGAGCAAAGCGTTTTAGTCGTTCACTCGCGTCTTTAATGTTGGCAGCACCTAAACCAACGAACGGCAAGCCTTCTTCAAGTGTGGCGATATTTGGGTTGAACCAAACCACCTCTTCTAACCCAATGAGTCGCTCAACCAAAGGGAATTCTGCTACTAGTGCGTTTACGTTATGCGTAGTCATTATTGTTTACCTTTATTAGATCATGTACGACAGAAGGAATGTGCCTGCTAATGCAACAAAAGAGGCAATGAATGTCGCTGTCGTGTAGTACTTGAAGATTTCTGTCATCGTGGCTCCACAATATTGCTTCACCAACCAAAAGAGCGAATCGGTCACTATCGTACAACCAATTGCGCCAGAGCCTATAGCCAGAGTAATGATTTCTGGACTTACGTTCGGATAAAGTGGGAGTAGCGGAGCCACAATTGCTGTCGCGCCCATCATGGCAACGGTGGCAGAACCCACTGCCGCATGAAGAATAATCGCGACAAGCCATGCAAGAAGGATCGGATGCATATCGAGATTAGAAAGTAACTGAGCCAATACATCCGCCAAGCCACTGCCCTTTAGTACGCCGTTGAATGCACCACCAGCGCCAATAATCAGCAAGATGTTGGCAATCGAAGAAAATGCACCTTCTGTTTTCTCAAGCAGTACACTCATGCCCATATTCTGCTTAATACCTAACATGTAATAAGCAACAAAAGCGGCGATAAACATTGCTGTGATTGGGTTGCCGATAAACTCCAAAGTGGTGTACAGCGCACTGCCATGTTCCATATTGAGTTCTGCCGTCGTTTTTAACAGCATCAGCGCAATAGGTAACATCACGGTGAATAGCGTCGCCCTCAAAGATGGTAATTGTGCTTCATCTTTCACTTCTAGTGAGGTGAACTCTTCAGGTACGGTTTTGAAAGGTAGACGTGCACCCAGCACCTTCAAGAACAACGGACCGCCAACTAAAGATGCAACCAAACCTATGAGTAAGCCATAGAAAATTACAGAACCGATATGAGCACCAAGCTCATTGGTCACAAACAATGCGGCAGGGTGTGGAGGAACAATACAGTGCACTGCCATCAAGGCGGTACAGAGCGGAATGGCGAGATTTAAAAGTGAGGTATTGGTTTTTTTCGCAATCGAAAAAGCCAGTGGAATTAGCAGTACCACGCCAACTTCTACGAATAGAGTAATTCCGCAAACAAGACCGATTAACACCATAATTACTTCAGGTGAGAGCCAGCGAATCTTTTGTAGGGTAAGGCCTATTCGTTCTGCCGCTCCAGATACTTCCATCATCTTGCCAAGTATGGTGCCTAAACCAATCACGACAGCAAGAAAACCAAGCGTTCCGCCAATGCCACTTTCGATAGCACTGACCATCTCTAAAGGTTGCATGCCCATCATCCCGCCAACGTAAAAACTGGCGAGTAACAGCGCTAAAAAAGGATGGAGTTTAAACTTAACGATCGCAAAAACGATCATTAAGATACTCGTTATGAGGGTAGTAATGACCCAAAGGTTGGATTCCATGTTCAGACCTATGTTGTTGTTTTAATTGACTGCAATTAAACGAGGAATCCATAGCCCTGACAAACGATCAAAACTCACCTTTAGATGAAGTAAATTGAAACAAAAGCGTGATTTATACGACATTTAGTGAATTTTTCGACCAATAGGTGAAGCTAACTATAACAACACCGTTATTATGTGTTTTATCAAGTTCTACTCGTTGACGCACATGTACACCAGAGACAATATTTTCGCCAAGAACCAACGCATCAATAGCTTTCAACTTTCCAAGCTTCATACTTTTGAAGTGGCAGCACGACACAGTTCATTTTCTCTTGCGGCAGAAGAACTCTCCATGACGCCTAGCGCCATCTCTCACCGTATCAACAAGCTTGAAGAAGAGCTTGGCATTGCCTTGTTTACCCGCTCTCACCGCAAAATCACGCTCACAGAAGAAGGTGAACGTATTTATCTCGCCTTAAACAGAACACTCAACGAGTTAAATCAAGAGGTAATGGAAGTCAGAAATGGCGAAGTCTCCGGAGAACTGACGATTTACTCTCGCCCTTCTTTTGCCCAATGTTGGCTTGTGCCTAGGTTGTACCTATTTAAGCAAAAACACCCTTCCATCGAGCTGAATATTCTTACTGGCAATGAGAACGTCAATTTCCAAGGCTATGGCATCGATGCTGCGATCTATTTTGATGAGCAAATGCCAGAAAAGTTGTGGTCGAAAGAATTGATGAGCGAAGAGATAATCCCGGTCTGCACTCAAACATATGCAGAACAATTTAATCTGTTTGAAAAACCGGCGAATTTGGTTAACGCCACCCTACTTCACGACAACCAAGCATGGGACTACAACTCTCATCACGATGAATGGGCGCTGTGGGCAAAGCAACAAGGCATAACAGGTATTGACGATATTCCAAGCATTTCATTCGACCGTTCCGATTTGGCCGTTAGTGCCGCAATGCACAATGCGGGCGTTGCTATCGGTCGACTGTCGCTGGTGGAAAAACGACTTAAAGCCGGCGAACTGATCACTCCTTTTAAAAACCAAACTCTGCAATGCAAACAGAAATATTATGTCGTTACGGCTAACGAGAAGCACTCACCTAAATTAGCGCTCTTCATTGGCTGGTTGAATCAACAAGTAAATGGGGAATAGCGAGCTACGCTCTTTTGAGTAACCGTTGGCTTTGTGCCAATGTGTCGAATGACAAATTGTCGTCAAGATCGCTGCGTAGTGTAGGTCGGTGTAAATAGTAACCTTGTGCATAATCCACACACAAACGTCGTACAAAATTCAAGTCGTCCGGAGTCTCTATTCCTTCTGCAACAAGGTCAAATTGGTACTTTTGCTTCCAAAGGCTTAAACACTGCCAAAATATCGCATACTGTTCTCCCCTCATGGTTAATAAGCTGCGATCCATTTTGACAATATCGGGCTCAACATAACGAATGATGGCTTCATCTCTGTGATTCGCACTACCAAAATCATCCAAGGCAATTTTGATACCCAAACGCTGGCAAACCTTTCTGTTCATTTGAAACATATGTTGATCAGCAACTTCCGTCGGATATTGGTTTTTCTCGGTAATCTCTAACCAGAGAGTCATTTTACCTCGGTTGCAAGACTGTAATAGAGGTAAAACATCTGCCAAAAATGAAACGCTCGCTAGATATGAAGGCGGAATATTGACCGAAATGAATCGGACAGAGCTCGGCAACATTTTCAATTGCTTGGTAAGTTTTTGAAATAAACGCTTGGTAAATTGGTTTGCGTACCCCTCCTCTTCGATACAACGAAATGAAGACTCAATACAACGAGGCGTATTCCATCGCGTTAACACTTCTGCTCCTAGAAGGAGATCTTGCCGCATACCATAGATCGGTTGATAGATTGGATAGAATGCTCCCTTACTAATATCAGCAAAGACCTGCTTACATTTATCCTCCTTGGTTAAATTACTCATACATAACACCATTCAAAAGTATTTGTCAGCCCGAAAGAGTAAATCAACGAAACGCACAACTGTAGGCATCGAAAAATGGGATTGCTTGAGCTTTGCTATGCGCCTTCTATAATGACATAGCAATCAATAACCTAATATAAAAACAGAATGAGAGAGGTATTTGATGTTTGGCGGCTATTTAAAGCAAGTGCGGGAAGAGATTGGATTAACACAAAAAGAGCTTGCCACTAAGCTTAACCTTGCAAGCGCCGAGTTTGCCTCCATCGGTCCAGTAACTATCAGTCGATGGGAAAGAGGAACGACCGCCCCCACGGTTATTAAAGCGATAAAGATTTTAAGAGTGCTGACGACAAACTTGATGCCTTTTTTGCGTCAGTTGCCAACGAAAGTAGATAAAAACCTGCTTGCTGAAATAGCAGAGTATCGTTTTAAATCGCCATGGGCGACCTTAATGGCGTCGTCTTACGACGTACCAACTCCGGCAGGAGAAGTCTTAGAATGCCCATTACTAGAAAGCGATCAAGACGTTTACTTAGCGAATCTCAAACACTTTTTTAGCAATATTGACCTCGACAATAAGGCACTTTTTGATGTTGATTTATATCAATACCAATTAGACAAAAAATTGTTTGCCCGAAAATTCATCGACAAAAATACGAAGGAAATATTAGGACACAGAATTGCTTTTTTACTCGATGCCAACGAGCTAAGGCAATACTTTTCGTCCCCTTATTTTCCACTACCAGTTCAACAATCTCGCAGTTATTCTTCAAATAGAGTCATGGCCATGTGCACGGTATCTCGTTATTCATCCAACGAAGCCGTGTTTTGGGAAAACAATGCATCAGGGGCGAGATTTGTCGCCACTCATGCCAATATACATGACATCTACTTTTACGCGATTGACCAATGGTCGGTGAATTATATGGAAAGTTTAAATGCGGAAAAGGTTGCATTCGATACACCAGATGAAGATGGCATCGTCAAAATTGGAAATCAGTCATTCAAACGTTGTTTATATCGAGTGGACAGTGCCAATTGGCTATCTCGTCCAGAAGTCATCTCTCTGTTACAAAACGCATAGCAAGACGCTGCGATATCCTTTTAAAAACAGGAGTATGAAAAGGATATAACCAAACTCAGACATATTATTGACATGGTTAACGATAACACTACCTAACATTAAAATAACGACTACAATTTATGTAGACTCCGGTAAGAATTTAATAATATTCAATTTATTATGAGGTTTATATGTTTGGGGATTACCTGAAGCAACTTAGGGGCGAGGCGGGCCTTACGCAAAAGGAGCTTGCGGTAAAACTAAATTTGATCGACTCAGAATTTGTATCTATTGACTCTGTCACAGTGAGTCGCTGGGAGCGTAATAGCACAGCACCTAACCCGATTAGAGCAGTCAAAGTCTTACGCTCACTGACCAATGATCTTCGTCCGTACTTACTTTCATTGGAGGTTGAAGAAAACAGGACCCAAATCAACAACTATTTGAAAGATCGATACCGTTCTCCTTGGGATGTGTTAATGAGTTCCTCTTATCACTCATCAAAAGAAACTGCAGAAGATGACGTAAAAGAGCTCCCCTTATTTGAATCGCGTTCAGAGAAATATGAAGAGGGATTGAAGAACTTTCTCAACAGCATCGGTATTGAAAACGAAGCACTATTCGACTTAGACCTATACCAACATCAGATAGAACACAAAATCTACGGGAAAAAATACATTAACGAAGATTCGGGTAAGCTACTTGGGCACTCTCTCTCTTTCTTCTTTCATGCAGAAGATCTCAATGATTACTTTTGCTCCCCTTTCTTGAAAATCCCGATAAAGAAAACGAAAGCTTATTCTCAAAACAAAAAAATGGCGATTTGCACACTCACCCACTTTTGCTCCGATGAGCCCACCTTCTGGATCGATCATCAAACAGGGATCGATTACCTTGCGAGACACGCAAATGTTCATGATCTTTATTACTACGCAGTCGATAAGCTAACAGCCGATTACATGATCAACATTGGGGCCGAAAAGGTCGCGTTCGACACACCCAATAAGCATGGCATCGTTAAAATCGGCCATGAAAAATACATGCGTTGCTTGCTCAAATTAGATAGTGCGGTATGGCTAACAAGGCCAGAATTATTACTGCTTCTGAAAAACCACTATGCTTAATGTTCAACGACCATAATGTAACGAGCAATTGTTAGTTGGTTCATTTCAATAATAAAAACAAGGTAAGTTTATGTTTGGAGATTATCTAAAGCAGTTGAGAATTCAACATGGATTAACGCAAAGGGAACTTGCCACAAAACTAAATCTATCTAGCCCAGAATTCACCTCGGTTGACTCTGTCACCATTAGCCGCTGGGAAAGAAACGCCACAACCCCAAACTCGGTAAAAGCAATCAAAGTGCTACGACAACTGACTTTGGATCTCAAGCCGTATTTGCTGACAATAGAAGCCCCATCAGAAGGAACGATATTAGATGATATTCTCTATGATCGTTTTCACTCGCAACGTGCGCTACTAATGTCTTCTGAATACGAAGAATTGAAACCTCAGAAAGACACTAAAATCATTGAAGAATCGATGTTCTCGAATGAAACCGCAGATCATGCCAGCCGATTGAAGAACTTCTTTATCAATGCCGATGCACACTACCCTGGTTTGATTGACTTAGACTTATTGAGCTTTCATAAAGAAGATAAAGTTATCGCCAACGTTTACCTAGATGAAGAAAGCCATAAAGTCAGAGGGCACTCCATCTCTTTTTTATTCAAAATAGAAGATCTCGAATCACTCTTTACTAGACCGGAACATACATTACCGTTTAGTTTAGCGAAACCTTATACTGAAAATAGAGAACTCGCACTTTGCTGCTTGAGTCGATACGCCGCAAACCAGCAAGTCTTTATGATGCTTCACCCAACCTTAGTGGATTATCTTGCTGCAAGATCCAACATTACCAGCCTCTACTATTACTCGTTTGATAATCAGTTCTCTGAATACCTTGTCAGCTTAGGGGCCGAAAAAGTGGCCTATGATAGCCCTGATAAATCAGGTTCAGTAACGATAGGTAAAACGGCCTATCGCAAATGCTTACTTAAAATAGATACATCGATATTGTTAGCACAATCTTCAATGATATACCTACTCCATCAACATCAACGTCATAGCAAACGTTGTTAACCAAAACATAAAGACTATCTAAATTAATGTCGGACGATTCATCGCCGCCATTAATTTAGAATAATGACTCTACTGGCAGCCGAATAAGGCTAAGTTCGGCAAATAACCTTAAATAAATATCTAATATACCCATATGAAATATGTTATCTGATATGAACATTTCTCACTTTTAAGATAAGACCAAGAAATAATTTACAGCACGTATAATTGTAAATACATCATCAAGTTTTACTCTAAATTCTCAAAAATGCTGTAATTTCAGGGCTATCCATCCCAAAATTAAGACAAAAAATGCGAGAACTAGGCACCTATTCATTGCTCAATAGCACAAATGCCTTCTCAATTTAATATCAAACATAATACGATTCTTATGATATTTATGAATAAATACGACATGAATATTAATGCATTTTCAACCTCCTATCAGCCGTATCAATTTTAGAAGGAAGGTCGCAAACCGAATATCGTTTATGACCTTAAAACTATTCGGTAGAGGAATGTCATGCACATAACTTAAACGAAGAATAACAATTAGCTATGGACATGTTTTAGATATATGGGAGAAAGTAAGGTGTTCGGGAGTTATCTAAAATCAATAAGAACCGCGTTAGGGTTAACTCAGGAGCAAGCATCGATTAGGCTAAATCTATTAGGTGGTGATTTAGCAAATATAGATTGCGTCACCTTCAGTAGATGGGAAAGAGGTATCACTCAACCAAGCCTTAGTCGACGAGTAAGAGTGCTTCGTGCATTCGAGAATAATTTGCTGCCGTACTTATGTAGCCTAGGGCTAGATTTATCGCTAAAAGAAGATGTCGAGCAATTCGAGCTGTCGCTAAAGCAACGGTATCAGGATGCGATGTCAATTATATCTGGCATTGATTACAACAGTGTACGCCAAGTCGAGCACGAGTACATCGAAGAGGAGGAGCTGAGTCAAAATAATGAGCAAGACTTTATTCATAGTTTGAACAACTTTCACGACCAATTAAAGTCGCTCAATATCAAACACAACCTCTCTTCAATCGATCTGGTCGAATATCAAAAGGATGGCCGCGCGATCGCTTATAAGTACTTATCAAGAGGTAAACTGGTTGGTCATAACATTGGTATGTTTTTTAGCGCCCCAACGTTAGAAAACGAAATTGATAGGACAAAGCGAAATCGTCTTCCCATCGATACCATCGATCTGAGATTAACGAAACCATTGAAAGACAAAGGTACATATTCCTACTACGCGATTAGCCAACATTCGAAAAGCGAACGAGTATTTCGCAGGCAATTGCACACTGAGTTTACTTTCCTCGCTCAAAATGCGCATATTCATCACTACTATGCGAGCGTGACCCTAAAGAGCTCTGTTGATGTCATGTTAAAAATGGGATTTAGCGTTGCAGCCTATGAAAGTGAAAATCCTGTTGGTGCAATTAAAGTTGGTTCAAAACGCTATACGCGTGCTGTTATGTACATCGAAACCAGTGAGCTATTTACTCAACCGGAGTTTCTTTACTTATTAACTTGCTGTGGTGTCTGTACCGAGCGCGAATGCGACACATGTCTAGAGCACCCACATTGCATTTGCTGATAATAAACCTCGAATAACGAACAGCTCATCAATTTTTCGCTACGTTAAGGTCAATGTCGACAACGTTTTGCTTCGTCGTTATTGGCCTTCCTCCGAATAGCAACGATCTTGAAAATTCACTAGCCTTTAACGCTCGATAAAGTTTCTATTCTTGCCTTTCTGTTACAACTTACTCCTAGCGCCGCGTTCGTTGGTATCACTATTTGTCGTCATCATATTTGTGATTGAAATAAATTTATAGGCAAATACCATTTTAGCATTCATTAATATGCTTAAGGTTGATTAGGGAACTTACTATAACGTACCAGTTCAATCACTCTTACAAACAAGTGAAAAGCACAAATAATATCTTTGTTTATTAAATTATTTTTACGTAAGTGCATGAAAATAAAACTACTTAGCAATTTAAGGTTTTTTCATTTCATAGATGCTATCCAAAGTCAGAATACAATCACTATGATCAATCTTTGACGCGCGAAACAGACTTGTTCACAGGTGAAAAGCATGAAAAAGATCCGCTATCCATTCGATTTGCACGGAACGCTATCAATTCGATACAGGGATAAAGTAAACCCAATTTTCCTCGATACCGATGACGATAATCAATCAGTCATCGACATTGATGACTTTGCGGTCAGATCATTTAGCTACGACTCTGAAGATCGCCTACTTAAAATATCTCTGCAAAAAGCCTTGAACTTAACCGAGATCGCCGATTGCGGTACCGTATTTACAGGAATTGAATTGGAGCAGAATAATATCAAACTAGACATTGTTTATTGCTTGTACAATGCAGGTATTATCAGCTCAAATATCTCTTACCCATTAGATGATGCTTCCCCTATTCAGTCTATCGCAGTTGCAAAACCTTTGACGCTTCACTTAAAGTGACAAGGCAGCCTCATTAATAACAGGCTAAAAAGACCCTCACTCCTATAAGGAATGAGGGCTTTCTTATGTATTCATCGTATATCGAAACTACGTCTTTCTTGAATCCTCTTCTGTGCTCTCATAGAACGCTCTCTTACGCTCATACATGGCTTCGTCAGCCATGGAGAACAAGTTATCAAGAGAGGTCCCCTCGCTTGATGCCCCACCAACTGAGAACTTAACTGGGTGACGCTTATGTTCTGAGATTTCTATCCACTTGTCTTCTTGCGCAGCTTCCAGAGAGAAGGTTAGCGCATCAAGCGCCGTGCTATCAATATTTTTCGCAATCACCGCAAATTCATCACCACCGATTCGGTAAAGCATGAACTCCTCTTTTAATACGGATTTAATCAATTGTGTTGATTTTGCTATTAACAAATCACCACGGTCGTGACCATAGTTATCGTTCAACATTTTTAATCCGTTAATGTCGATGATAATAATCGCTATTGAGTTCCATCGCCCATTTACCAACGACTGGCAAGCGAACTCATAATCTTCATCGAATGCTTTTCTATTTAGACAACGTGAAAGCTTGTCTCGACGAGCAAAATCTTCCAGTTCCAACCAGGAGTAGAGCTGCTTTTTGAATAGTTCGATCAGAATGCGTTCTTCTTCATTCATCTCATACTGACCATAATCGAAATAACCAAGTACGGTTCCTGTGGATGAGCGCATCGTCTTCGTCTGCCCTCCCTCTGGATGGCTAAAACTAAACCGCATATCTGAACTTGTTATCAGACGATTCAGCCCAGAGTTAATCACTCCTGGGATAGCATGATAACCAATACCTGCATGACTCGTGGTAAAGTTAATTAAAGTCATTAACTTCTCTTGGTGGGCTTCTTCTCGCGTTAAGTTGACACGCAATTCCGCCGTTTGCTCTTCAACTCGGTGTTCCAACTCTTGGTTAAAATTGGCGAGCTGAGCATTGGTGTCCTGCACTTGCTGGTTAGCTTTCCGTAAATCTTGGTTACGAATCTCCAGTTCATCCATGTGGTTGGTCAATTGTAACCACAACGAATCTAACAAGTTCATCAGTTGGCGGAACTCTTTAAATTGAAAACGTTTTGGTCGTAAGTCTGGGCGAGTGTTGTTTTTAAAACTGCGTACGACGATTTCCATCTCTCGAATTGGACGCGTAAGCCAGCGACTCGCGACCACGGCGATACATAACGTCACCACTAAGGTTGCGATTATGATATTGAGTAGCTGTTGCTTAGACTGCATCAACTCCTGATTACGTGCTACGTTAGACACAGAGTGAATCATCGAAACTTCTAATGGTTCAACAAAGTTGTTGTTCAGCACTTCAATATTGGTTAGATGTCGAGAGGCATCACCCTTCGTTTGACTAACAGAGCCATAATGAAAGTTGACACTTTCTTGTGCGTAAAGGAACGGTTGCGATATCTGAATCAAGTCCTGATACGACACTAATACAACAAGATAACCTTGGGGTTCATATTCTGAATCAGGTAGCAAAGTATATGGCAGCAATGGACTCACAAAAACAAGACCACTTTGACCACCTTTGAGTACCAAGCCTTCATAAAAATAAGTGGTATGGAACATTTTCCCTTGTTTGTATACCGTATCTGCTGCGCGTATTTTTTCTAATAACTTACTGTTTTCCAGATGGTAAACTGACCCGTTGCTCTCATACATCGGCTGCCAGTTTTTGTCTATGATGTACGTAGTACTGACGTTGGTCGCCAACTCTTCAAAGGTTTCAATCATTTGCCAAATGATGCTCGAGTAAAGAACGTTATCCATCCCCTGAACTAACAGGCGATCTTTCGAATACCAACGCGTTAAATTGGCAATGAAGGTAAGGTCTTCTTTGACGGTTTTCTGAATACCTTGATTGGTATTCTCTAGCTTGATTTCTTTTTGCACCAACAAATCTGCTTGGTGTTTATCAATCATGCTAGTACCTACCCAATAAGCAGGTAACAACGATCCGAGCACCACGATCAACGTTAAGATATTACGCAAACTGATCATGATGAAGACTTCCTGCTTTTATGGATATGCTCGGAATGCTTTTGGATAAATTCAACCACAAACTCAGCGGCGCTTTCTGCTGGCATTCCAGCTTTAAAACGCTTGTAGCCACGAATCAATGCCTCCCATGTGACCGCCATTTCCACCGTACTCGGCATAGCATAAGCGGGGGTTAGCTCTTCATACAAGTCACTGTAATAGGTGGTGTCAGAGTCATACCACTTGCGATTGATAGAACGATTAGTAGAAATCAAGTTTTGGTTGATGATCACATCTTCAATAAACTCTGGTTTTTGTACAATCATCGCCAAGGTTCGCATGGCTTTCTGCTTGGCAGGGTTGGCCATCGCCTCCTCATTAAACGCCAACACTTTACCACCACTTAAAGAATGCATGTGATGATTGTTATAGGTAGGCAAACTGCTGATTTTCAGTTCTTTAGAAAAATGTTGTTTTAGCTCGCCCAGAGCCCAATCACCATCGATAAGATAGGCAACTTCCCCTTCAATAAACTGCTGGCGAGCTTGCTCTTGAGAGTAGTTATCTTTGACGACTCCTTCTTGGGGCAACTCACCATAAAATCTAAGCGCCGCCGCTAGCGCACCAACATCAATATCGGTCACCGGTTTTGAGCGATGCTCCGAAAACATAGGTACAAACGACATTAAAAAGTACATGTTTGGATATTGCATCGCGAGTGAGGATTGCCCCTTCTTAGCCTCTTCCAACAATTTTTCCCACGTAGGTTGTAGCTCTTGGGTCAATTTAGTGTTTACGTACAACACAAGATGGTTACCCAAACCTAAAGGCACACCATAAATGGCATTATCTACCGTTACCAATTCCAGAGCTTTGGGCTCAATGCTCTTTTCTTCTATCCAACTGCTAGGAATCTTAGCCAAGTCAAAGTAGTCATGCAGCCCAAGGAAGTCTGATGGCACCCAAATGACATCCGGTACGGTAATGCCAGTTTGCTTGGCCAATAACAATTCAGAGCGGATGTTGTTTACATCAAACTCTCTGATCGCCAATGTGTTTCCTGTTTGCTCTTCAAAACGTTCGTTGATTTCAGCAACCGTTGAATATTCAATGCCGCTCCATACTTGGATCTCCTGAGCAACAGTCAGGTTAGAGAAGCAAAGCAGTAAGGTTAAGCAGAGGTTTCTCACTAGAATTCTCTAAAATAGATGGTGTTACAAAGATAGCGAACCAATGTTGGTTATTCAAAACCGTCCAATGGTTCTGTGCGAATGATTCCATTAGAAAACGATCTTGTAGAAAGTAAAAAGCGCCGCTATTGCGACGCTTTGGAGGATTATATCACAGGTCTGGATTAAGCATACTCTTGCTCAAAGTTGCGCATAAAGTCGACCAACGCTTGCACACCTTCTAACGGCATTGCGTTATAAATTGAAGCACGCATACCGCCAACCGCGCGGTGCCCTTTTAGTGCTTTTAGACCTTTAGCGTCCGCTAATTCAAGGAATGTTCCGTCTAACTCTGGCTTTGCCAGTTGGAATGGGACGTTCATTAAAGAGCGGTTCTCTGGATGCACACCGTTACGGTAAAAATCAGACTGGTCGATATAATCATAAAGCAGCGCCGCTTTCTCACGGTTTACTTGTTCAATAGCTTTAACACCACCCTGCGCTTTTAGCCATTTGAAAACTAGACCAGATAAATACCAAGCAAATGTTGGGGGGGTGTTGAACATAGACTCTTTTTCTGCCAGCACTTTGTAGTCCAAAATGCTTGGTAGTACTTCTTTCGCTAGACCAAGCAGATCATCACGAACAATAGCAATCGCGATTCCTGATGGGCCGATGTTCTTCTGCGCGCCTGCATAAATCACACCGTATTTCGATACGTCAATTTCGCGCGAGAGAATCGTTGAAGACATATCCGCAACAATCGGTTTGTCGGTCACTGGTAGATCATTAATTTCAATACCATCAATGGTCTCGTTGGGACAGAAATGCACGTACGCTGCGTCAGGGGCAATTTTCCACTCTGTTGCAGGTAGTACGGCCGTTTTACCATCAATCACTGTCTTCGCGTTGAAAACATCTGGTTCACAGTATTTTTTGGCTTCTGCCACTGCACTTTCAGCCCAGTAGCCACCATCGATGTAAGTCGCAGTTTCTGCATCACCTAATAGATTAAGCGGAACAGCGGCAAACTGAGCACGAGCACCACCTTGGCAAAACAGTACTTTGTAGTTACTTGGGATATTAAGAAGATCACGAAGGTCTTGCTCTGCTTCTTCCGCAACCTTGATGAACTCTTTACTACGGTGACTGATTTCCATCACTGAAGTTCCAAGATCTTGCCAATTAATTAGCTCCTTTTGTGCTTGCTGCATGACTGCTTTTGGCAGACCTGCTGGCCCTGCACTGAAGTTAAATACGTTGTCCGTATTTTGTTCCATGATGCTCATTGCTCCTGCTAAGTAAGTATGACGAAATTAATATCATGTTTTCGTGGGGATAAAAACAACAAAAGAGGTCTTACGACCTCTTTTTAATCTGAAAAAGCTAAAAACTTACGTTGTAAACTTGCCTATTGCATCAATGCAGGCATAAGCAACGCGATTAAAGGAAACTCTTGTCCATTTTCGAACTTCAGTTTCCCATCAGAAATTTGTGCTTTCAATTGGTAGCCGTTGTCTTTTTTCTCGATAAGTTCCATCACCATCAGCTCATCCACGCTTTCTTGGATGAATGGGTAAAGATCCACAAGCTCATCAGAGAAATAAGTGCTTAACGAACCGCTTGTTGCCGTCATTAACTTCATTGGGTCTTGAGTGATATTATCCGTTCCTTCTGGTACAGACAGTTGCCATTCGTTACGGAATTTACCTTCACCAAACGCAAGAGAAAGCTCATTCACTGACAATTTAAAGCCCTTGCTAAACAACGTATCAATGTGAGGAAGCAACGTTTGGATTTCTTGCTCATCTAGCATTGGCGAGTTTTGATAGATAGACATAATCTGATCAAACGATTGGCTGTCAACATCGGCGATTGAAAAGTCCAACTTAAAGTTGTCGACATCTGTCCCATCCGTCAAACGCAGTTGGTTGGCTTCTAGGTTCAATTTACTGTTGAGTTTGTCGCCAGTTTCATTAAGAGAAGTGTTACCGTTGTATGTCGCGTTCTCAATCATAAACATCGGAGCAAGTTGCGCATCAACGACATCTAGCTTCTGCAATGAGAACGTTTGTTCGCCTAACCAGTACCCCTTTGCTTGCTTACCTTTCCCTTGACCAGTCAGTTCGGTTAAATGAATTTCTTCGCCGTTTTCAAAATCCACTTGTACTGAAGGCACTGAAACTTGATAGTTCAGATCACCAAGCACCGTCACGTCACCAGTGATTTGTAATGGGCTCGTCGATAATGACATTCCTTGAGCATCGTTTTGATAGTTCCAGCTATCCAAATCTAAGGTAAAGGCAGTATTACCGTTTAGTTGGGTTTTACTGTGCATCGTAAGTGGTAGGAAATCAGCGTCCACCAGCTTAGAGTCCGCCGTAAGGCTGGTTAAACCGTGAGATAAGTCACTCGTAACATCGAAAGTTGTTGGCAAACCATCACGCTCAAGTTGAGTTTTGATATCTGGGTCAACCACGGTGTAACGAGTAAGGACAACCGAAGAAAGGTAACCGCGGTCGTATTTCACGATCTCGCCCTTCACCATGTCATCATTCATGTTTGCAATACCATCTTCAATGATGGTTTGACCAATCTGCCCAACCGCAAGTGGCCAACAAAGCGCAAGAGAAATGGCACCACCGATGGCACCTATTTTTTTAAGATTTTTCATAACATCACTTATTGAGTATTTGTGCTCAGTCTAACCCAAACCCTAAGCGGATAAAACATTGAGTTAAATCAGACTATTGATGGTTATTTTAGTTCATTAATCAAGAACAATACTCAGCTCTCAACCATTGCGGTGTTTAATTGATATGTTGTTTGTGCCAAGTTTTAACCGGAGCTCAAACACCTGTGAACCGTTACGCTGTATTGTGCCTCGACAATAATCCTATCAGTGCTGAGCAATTTCGATTGGAGTTGTCCGCCTTTTCAAGCAAATTTGATATTCTCTCTGTCGAATCCATAGAAGAAGCGCAGAGCGCACTCGAATACCTAGAAGAAAGAGAGCAAACCGTTGCTCTAGTCATCGCGAGTCACCACGCACACTTTAATGGTGTTGATTTTCTTATCGGTCTAGACCGAAAACCTCACACGCAAAACGCTCGGAGAATACTGATCAGTTGTTCATCCGATATCGAAGCTATTTTAACGGCGGTAAACGAAGGGCGTCTCGACCACTGCTTGACCAAACCTCTACCCGATAAAGTTCTTTTCAATACTGCCCAAAAAGAATTGACTCAATTTATCCTTCGTCACGACAAAGAAGATTTGCTCAGCTATAGCCAAATTCTCGATCAGCACAAGTTGTTACGTGCGCATATTGAAAACCAAATGAGTAACTATCAGGCGGGCTTTTTGAATGATTACCATGCCCTCTCTGATAGTGAATTGGCAGAGCAAGTGATTAGCGCGTTGCAATATTTTTTCACCCAAGATGACGATAGCGAAGCATGCCGAACCTACTCACCCGAACACTTACTAACGGTAGAGGGAGAGCCAAACAGCTTTCTATGGTTTATCACCAGTGGCGAGGTTGCGCTTTATAAGCGAGACGAACTTGGTATGCAACGTGAGGTCGTTCGTCACTCAAAAGGCAACATCGTAGGTGGCATGTCGTTTGTTACTGGAGAAAGCTCTTTCTCGACAGCGTTAACACTGACCAAAACAGAAGTCATAAAACTGGACAGAAAAGTGTTCCGTAAGGTGATGCAGAGTGATTCTAATTTGCTACCACTGTTTACTAATTTGCTCCTTCGCCACTTTAACCGCCGATTACAACGCAGTATCAATACCAAGTTGAAGCTACAAAAAACCTTAGAATCATTAGAGTCTGCTCATCAACAATTAATTGAACGTGAGAAGATGGCCATGCTCGGCCAATTAGTCGCAGGCGTAGCGCACGAGCTCAATAACCCAATCGCTGCGATATTGCGTGGCGTCGAAAATCTAACCCATACGCTGGAAGAATTACTCACCAAACTCCCAACCGACGACATTCAAGAAAAAGGCGTAGAACTGCTCATTCATGCCCAAAAAGCCAAGCCGGCCTCAACAGCAGAACTTAGGGAAAGAGTGAAACAACTCAACCATTACCTACCCGACCGCGCTTTAGGGAAAAAAGTGGTCAATCTAGGATTAGAATCAGACTTGGCCTTCATCGATAAACTCAATCGCCAAGAACCGGCGTCACTGCGCTCATTGGGAACGTTAGAACAATATCACCAAGTAGGCGCATCACTTCGCTCGATTAACGTCTGCGCCGCCCGTATTGCCGACATGGTTAAGAGCTTAAAAGGTTACGCTCGTTCAGATGATGAAACACTACACTATGCTGACCTTCATGAAGGCATAGAAGATACATTGGTCATCTTCGAGAATCTCCTCAAATTGCATCAGGTCGCGACAGATTATGCGAGCTTACCCAACACGTTGTGTCAGCCTATCGCGTTACAACAAGTGTGGACAAACCTCATTTCCAACGCAATTGACGCATTCCCAGAAAAAGGGAGACTCAGCATTCAGTCGCAACTAATCGAAAAAAACCATCAACCTTATGCTGTGATTTCGTTTAAAGACAACGGATGCGGCATTCCTGAACAACAGAAGAAAGCGATTTTCGAACTTAACTTTACAACAAAGAAAGAAGGTAACTTTGGCTTAGGTATCGGGCTTTCAATTTGCCAGCAAATCGTGGCAAGCCACAATGGTTGGATTGAAGTGGATTCAGAGTTGAACCATTTCACCTGCATGAAAGTTTGGCTGCCTATCACATCAGAAGGAGATGAAACATGACGAAATATCTGATTTTGTGCGTGGATGACGAAAGAGAAGTCTTGGATAGTGTCCTTCAAGATCTCATGCCCTTTGAAGATAACTTTGTTGTCGAGGGTGCAGAGTCTGTCACAGAAGCGAAACAGGTGATAGAAGAAATGACCGACGAAGGCGTTCGTTTGGCTCTCATTCTTTGCGACCATATTATGCCAGAACAAACTGGCATCAGCTTTTTGATTGAGTTGAGTCAAAATAGCGACACTCGATCTGCACGTAAAATTCTGCTCACAGGACAAGCTGGGCTAGAAGATACCGTAGAAGCGGTGAACCACGCCAGTTTAGACTACTACATCGCAAAGCCTTGGAAAGGCGAAGCGCTTCGAGAGGCGCTTGTGTCGCAACTGACTGCTTTCATGATAGAAAACGACGATAACCTTTTATCATGGACTGCAATTCTAGATTCCGAAGCCATTTTGAACGCTATGGCAAAACGACGCAGTAGCTTTGGTGAATAACCGCTCCCGATAGAAAACGCGGACAGATAAAGAGAATCTGGCGCGTTTTTTGCTGTTAAGTTGGCACAATTGAGTCAATTGACAAAACATCGACACATTTTTGTTGGTCGTAGACCTTCGTTTTTATTATGATGTCGAACAAATCAGATTACGGTTCAAGTGGTTACTTGGATCCATGGAACTATAAGACAAGGTTTATCGTTAGTTATGCGTAAAACACTATTAGCCGCTGCCCTTTTGTTGGCATCTAGCCAAGCTCTAGCTGCGAACGATTACAACGCTCCAGCAACAATGAGCAACTTTAGCTACGACTACATGGAAGCTCGTATCGGTGCAAGCCCAGTAACATTCGGTGCTGGTTTCAGCAAATCAATTCACCCAAATGCGCACATCATTGCTCGCATCGACTCTGAATTCGATGGTGATTTCGATTCAGCAGCGGGTTTTGGTTTCCACTCGCCACTAAACAACTGGGCTGATCTAACAGGTGCAATGCTAATGCGTGTTGTACAGCCTTCAAACTCAAGCAGTACTGATGTTGGTATGGAACTTAACCTTGGTGTTCGCCAATGGCTTGGTCCTCAACTAGAAGTGGGTGGTAAAGCTGGCTACGTGTCTATCGATAACGATGACGATTGGATTGGTTCTGTTTACGCTCGTTTCCACTCTACAGAGCTATTCTCTCTAGGTGCAGAAGCGCGTATTAATGATTTCTATGGTGATCAAGTGATGTTCACCACTCGCTTCAAGTTCTAATCTCAAGTTGATTGAAATCTAACTGAAGCAGAAAAACAAAAACCGAGGTACTCACCTCGGTTTTTTTGTTCTTAATTATTGATTCGTTGCAATGACTAACTCGAATGAAGTGGCTAAAAGCATCCAACTTCCTTTTGTCGCTTTCAACGCTCACTTTTATGACTCGCTGACTTCATCTAAGACGAGTCAATCATCGTGAAACTAAATTAGCTTACTCACACATTGCCAGTAGCTGCTTTTTACGTGGCTCTTGGATAAGTTTCCAATGAACGCCGTCAATTGCACCAGCAAATTTCCATAAAAGCTTCACGTCGACATCACTGCCGTACGCAACTCTTACTTTATTGAATACTTCCACTGGGCCAAGTTCCAAAAACGTCTCTACGTCATCGATTCCTGCTTTTTTCACCATACGTTCTAACGTCAGTTGCATGTTTGGCAGATCACGTAGGCGTCTACTGGCTGAAGACTTTTGGTATTTACGTTCCTTAATTGAACAATCTATAGATTTTTGTAACAACGTATCAAGACCAGCAAAGCCAGCATCGAATAAGTCTGTTACGTCATAGTAGTTAACTGTTGCCGTCGTTTGTTTTTTGACGTGCTTATATTTTTCACAGTTAAGTTGAGTAAATTCTGCGTCGAGTTCGTCTCCGCCGCGCAAGTAGCAACAGTCGTTACTTACAAGCGCAAACATAGCGTCATTGCTAAATAAACCAATGCCGCCGAACATTGAACGTTTCTGATACTCACTAAAATTGCTTACATAGTTAAAAAAAGCTTGGTCTGTCATGTCCATTGACCTCTTTAATCTGAATAAATTACCCCGATTAGCGATGTCACCAGATGAACAGCAGCTTAGTGCGAATTATAAATGTCGATATGTTGGCGATATTTTTGTGAATTGCGCTCACCAACTGCCTTAATCATACTTAACGTTGAAAAATAAGTTAGGATCTATGTCACATATGCCAAAGTACAAATTCCACATACGTGATTAGTTTCACATTTACCCATCCTAAAGCGATGTTTTTTTGACACAATCACTGCCAAAAACCGAACGCCATGGTGATTAATACAGCAATTGCGAGAGTCAAACCTGTATTTAATTGATTACTAACATACTGTGAGGGTACACTGTACGAAAGCTCTCTAGCACAGCGTCGTAATGGAACATCTATCATTTTTTTGGCTACCCAATAATAAAGATAAGCTTATAAAAGCATTGGAATCTGAGTTCGCTCAACTGGTAGAACAATCCATTTCTACCGGTAAAATATCCCTTCCTCCAATCCCTGATGTCGTACTTAAAATTCAGCAGCTTTGTACTGAAGAACATACAACGATTGCCGACATTGCTAATGCCCTACTCGAAGACCCGGGCCTTGCTGCTGTCGTTGTTCGTGTCGCTAACTCTGTTATCTTTAACCGCCGCAACATTACCTGTAATGATCTCATGACCGCGGTTTCACGCTTAGGTATCCTGAGGGTAAGAGATATCGTTACCGCACAAGCTATTGAACAATTAAAGCACTCGGTGAACTTAACCAAAGAATGCAATGCCATCTTAGTAAAGAGCGCAGCGGTCTCCCGTGAGCTTGGCGCAGCAATGGTATTGGTGGTTCAAGAGTTTAAAAAACATGAGCCCGCTACCTATGGGCATCTCGAGCAAGAGAAAGCCTTACTTGTTGGCTTACTTGCAGATATCGGTTTGTTCTGCCTTATCAATGAATACCACCTGTATCTTGATAGAGGGAATTACCTCGATTCTGATATTGCTTTGCAAATATTCCAAACTCGCTGCTCTGCAACCAGTAAACTCGTGCTTGAGAAATGGGGCTTCGACAACGATTTCCGTGAAGTGTCTTCAAACGAAAAATATCAAACTTCCCGTCCAGAAGTGAGCTATCTGGATATCGCCCGCATTGCAAACCATTTACTGATGTTCCGTAATCAGGATGAGCGAATTGAAGAACACGAAGTAGAATTTAATTTAACTGGTGCAGAAGTCTTGTATGAACTCAGCAATATGAGTGATACTGACTTCCAAAGTGAAATTAAAGAAGTTCTCAGTGCCAGCGGCCTTTAATCTCCCTATACATCAAATCCAGCCACGTTAAAGCTCAAATAGTGTTTTGATCCGTTTATACGTGGCTAAGTTATTCTGCTTACCTCATAAAGGAATCATTGAGTTTTATGTTCTCAGGGATGCTATTTATCTTCGCCCCATTGGTGGTGGGCTATTTAATTCCAATTTCTCGAGCTTCGATGTTGGAGAAAATCAACAATTCGACCTCATACCTCATTTACGTCATTCTTTCTTTAATGGGTTTGAGCCTTGCGGCATTGGACAACCTTGGTAGTAATTTACAAACTATTCTTCTTTACGCTGGCACATTTTTCGCCTGCCTGAGCGTATGCAACCTACTCGCTTTACCTTTGGTCGATAAGCTGCTTCCTTTGCAAACCGATCAGAATCAAAAGAAGCTTCCTCTTTCGTCAATGGCTTTAGAGTCAATCAAACTTGTCGTTGTTGTGGGTGGTGGCCTAGTTGCTGGCTTGTTTCTTCCTATTGGTTTGTCTTGGGTGGACACAGCGAGCGAGTGGATTTTATTCCTTTTGCTTTTCTTTATCGGCATTCAACTACGCAATAGTGGTTTGACGCTTAGACAAATCCTACTCAACAAGCAAGGTATGGCGATTGCGACAGTGATCATTGCAACGTGTATGCTTGGCGGCGTAATTGCTGCAATGATTTTGGATCTTCCTCTTTATCAAGCTTTGGCGATGTCTTCTGGTTTTGGCTGGTATTCACTGGCTGGCATTTTGATGGGTGACGCCTTTGGGCCTATCTTTGGCGGCGCTTCTTTCTTAATTGAGCTGATGCGTGAATTGGTCGCGTTGATTGCCATTCCACTACTTATTCGCAGTTATCCATCTACAGCAATTGGCTACGCCGGCGCGACGGCGATGGACTTTACCCTACCCGTCATTCAAACCACGGGCGGTGTTCGATGTGTGCCTGTTGCCATTGTAAGTGGCTTTATCTTGAGCTTATTAGTGCCAGTTATGATGCTTTTCTTTGTGTCTCTTGCTAGCTAGATCTCAGGAATATTCATTAACATCCATTACAATACGGCAAAAATTCAAATACCCAAGTAACCTCAAAATGCTCAATTCGAAGAGAATTTTCTGGTTCACCGCTTTGTTATCGAGCCCTTTAATTTTTAACTCTTGGATCGGTAATCAGTGACAGGCAAGGCATATGTCTATTGGGGTTACAAAGGGAATACAACCAAAAGGAATAATAATGAAACGCTTTGTCGTTGCGGCGCTCCTCGCTACAAGCTCAACTTTTACTTTTGCTGCTGATCAGCAATGTCTTGCAACTAAATACGATGGCTACATTGATGCTTCCCTACAGTGGTATCAAGATCTCGTAGACCTAACCGTGACTCAATACCCTGACTTAAACGAAGTTAGCCAATGGTTCTTAGAAGGCCGTAAACACCACTTCGAACTCAACCGTGAAGCTGTACATTATTTTCTAGAAAACGATCCAAGCCGAGTAGCAACGGAGCAACCGGTTGAAGCATGGTTGAAGCTAGAACAACACGATGTGAAGCAACTGGCTACACGCAGTGATGCCCTAGGTGAAGCGGCGAAGAAAACCTTCAGCGATCGTCAATCTGCTAACCATCCAAAGAACTACGACCTACGCTCAGCGTTTGCTGACTTGCTAAGCCATCCAAAACAGATCGATTCTGCGCTTAACAAGTATAATCAATCAATTGCTAAGATTGAAAAGCAGAAGTGTGAGTAAGACCCCGCCTAAAGTTTCATTTCAGCAACATGGGTTTCAATAATTAAAACGGGACTTTGCGCCCGTTTTGGTTTAGATTGTGCCGCTCGCATTACCAAAATAACTACAAAGATTCTTTGCTATGGTTAAGGAACAAAAAACCGCTGACGTTAGCTTCGAGAGCTTGTTAAAGATCTTCACGATTCCTGAAGGTCCAGATTCCACGTTGACGAAAATTGATGAAAGTCTTTCCCAAAACTTAAATCAATTCCTTCGTGAACACATCGTGGCAGAAGAAAAGCCTTTACGTGAAATCGAGAAAGACTTTTCTTCTGCTCAGATTCCTGAGCAACCTGAGTTTGTATCAGACCATACCGAGCACCTTTTAGATACCTTAGTATCTCACTCGGTTCACACCTCTGCACCAAGCTTTATTGGTCACATGACTTCTGCCCTGCCGTATTTTTTAATGCCGCTGTCGAAAATCATGATTGCCTTAAACCAAAACTTGGTGAAGATTGAGACCTCAAAAGCTTTCACTCCACTAGAGCGTCAAGTGCTAGGCATGCTACACAGTCTTATCTACGGTCAGGACGAAAAGTTCTACCGTAAGTGGATGCACAGCGCCAAACATTCTCTAGGTGCATTTTGTTCTGGCGGTACCATTGCCAACATTACTGCGCTTTGGGTTGCTCGCAACAAAGCATTGAAAGCAGATGGTGCATTCAAAGGTGTAGAAAAGGAAGGCCTTTTCAAAGCGATGAAGCACTATGGCTACGAAGGTCTTGCGATCTTGGTATCAGAGCGTGGCCACTATTCACTTAAGAAAGCCGCCGATGTCCTTGGTTTAGGCCAAGATGGCTTAGTTGCCGTCAAGACAGATGCAAACAACCGTATTGTTGTCGATGACCTCAAGGCAAAAATCACGGAGCTTGAAGCACAAAACATTAAGCCGATCGCTGTTGTTGGTGTTGCAGGTACGACCGAAACGGGTAGCGTAGACCCCCTAGCCCAAATTGCCGAAGTTTGTGCACAGCATAATTGCCACTTCCACGTGGATGCAGCTTGGGGTGGTGCGACACTAATGTCGAACAATCATCGTCATCTACTCGGTGGCGTTGAGCTTGCTGATTCAGTCACGATTGACGCGCACAAACAACTGTACATTCCTATGGGTGCAGGCATGGTTCTGTTTAAAGATCCTGATGCAATGAAATCCATCGAGCATCACGCACAGTACATACTGCGTAAAGGCTCGAAAGATCTTGGCAGCCATACGCTTGAAGGCTCTCGTTCTGGAATGGCGATGCTAGTTTACGCAGCCATGCACATCATTAGCCGCCCAGGTTACGAACTGCTTATCGATCAGAGTATTGCAAAAGCGCGCTATTTCGCCGATCTTATCAAGCAACAAGAAGATTTTGAACTGGTCTCTGAGCCTGAACTTTGTTTACTGACCTATCGCTATTTACCAACTCACCTACGAGCAGCACTGGAAAAGGCACAGGGCACGCAAAAAGAAAAATTGAACGAACTGATCAACCAGCTCACTCAATTTATTCAGAAGCGCCAACGCGAAACTGGTAAATCCTTTGTCTCTCGTACTAGGCTGAATCCAGACCAATGGCAACGTATGAATACCATCGTATTTCGTGTTGTGCTGGCGAACCCTCTAACTACGAACGACATATTGAATGCTGTTCTTGATGAGCAACGTGAAATTGCTCAACAAGCACCAAGCTTGATGGCTAAGATTGAAGAAACTGTCGAAGACATTCTCAATTCTTAAGCGCCAATGTGAGTTACATCAAATTGAAAATTTCTTTCTTTTTGGTGTAACTCAAACATCATTATTGTGCCACTAGAGCAACATACCTTCGATCCCACATCCAATTCTGTAGTTTTTACAACATTTTGTTTGAGGCTTGTCAAATTCTCACGAAATAGTAACCGTATTTGTTTTAGCCAGATAAAGGATCGGGTTTATACTGAATTTATGGCGCTGGTCGTTTTCGTTAACGCCCCTCTCGACCGAGAAACTTTGTGTTTCTACCCGTTAACAGAGCCAGCGAGTTGTTCTCTATACCCTCGTGAACACTATGAATACATTAGAAAAAATTCAAAAAAACCTGGAGAATTTCAGTAAGTCAGAGCGCAAAGTTGCGGAAGTAATTATGGCGTCTCCACAAACTGCAATTCATTCAAGCATTGCAACGTTGGCGAAAATGGCTGACGTGAGTGAGCCAACTGTTAACCGTTTCTGTCGACGTCTGGATACCAAAGGTTTCCCAGACTTTAAATTGCACCTTGCGCAAAGCCTTGCCAATGGTACGCCTTATGTAAACCGTAACGTTGAAGAAGACGACGGTCCTGATGCCTACACCCACAAGATTTTTGAATCGACAATGGCGTGTTTGGACGTAGCGAAGAATAGCCTTGACGCGATGCAAGTGAATCGTGCCGTGGATCTTCTTACTCAGGCAAAGCGTATCTCATTCTTTGGTCTTGGCGCTTCTTCTGCGGTTGCGCGGGATGCACAAAACAAATTTATTCGCTTTAACATCCCAATTACTTGCTTCGAAGACATTGTAATGCAACGTATGAGCTGCATTAACTGCAGTGACAACGACGTAATTGTTTTGATTTCTCATACCGGACGAACCAAGAGCCAAGTTGAGATTGCGAATCTAGCTCGTGAGAACGGCGCAACTGTTATTGCAATTACAGCCAAAGATTCGCCACTAGAGAAAGCAAGCTCACTGGCGATTACATTAGATGTACCGGAAGACACAGACGTATACATGCCTATGGCCAGTCGTGTAGTTCAAATGACCGTCATTGATGTACTTGCAACGGGCTTTACGCTTCGTCGTGGTACTGGGTTCCGTGAGAACCTAAAGCGAGTAAAAGACGCGCTAAAAGATAGCCGTTACGACAAGCTAAGTCAGTACTAATAGAGATACGAAGGGGAGCTTAATTGCTCCCCTTTTTTTGTACAGATAACCGCATTCGCTATCTCAGTCAATTGTTGACACTAGAGAGATCTGAGTGTGATTCAAGAATTTCAACTGAACTAGCATGAAGCTTGCTTTCTTCCATGCATTCCCCGCTACAATCGCACACTTGACGTAAGATATAGACTAATCGGTCTTGATTGAGCGGAAGAGGATTTCCTTTAATAGCAACGGACATGAGGGCGTCATCGGCCACTTGTTCAAAAGAGGTTTGGCAAACTCCAAACTTACCAAGATCAGGCAACTCAAGTTTATCGAGCACCATTTTCACCCATAGCACACCGTCATGTTCATTAGCATTCGTTCTATCCGTGACAAGTTGCGCCAACCTCCTATAGCGACTGATCACATCCGCTCTGCCCGCTTGCTTTGCTGCCTTTATGTTCTCTTGCATAACGTGCGGCGCCAACCTTGCAGTAATCACACTATGGGGGGCATCTAACTTTCCACCTAATGCCGAAGCTAAACCATGCGCAGCACCTAGTTTAGCATTAGTGATCGCCATACCTCCCAACAAGGCTGCGAAAGACAAATCTGATCTCGCCTTATGATTATCTTGCTTACAACCAGCTATGACAGAGCGGCTTAGCCGTCTGAGCCCCTCTTCGCACACCATATCAGTTAAAGGGTTAGGGTCACCGCAGACATACGCTTCCATCAAATGAGTGAAAGCATCCATCGCTCCCCTTCCAGATGTGTATTGATCCGTACCATAAGTTAAGGTGGGATCCACAATAGCGACATCCGCTAACATCTCCGGACTGCGTAAACTAACCTTGACTTGGTCTTGCCCAGATTTTAGCACTGCGTTACGAGTCACTTCGGAACCTGTGCTTGCCGTGGTAGGGATAGCAATAAAATGAATCGGTTTGGTTTTTAATGGGACGTTTCGACCAACAACTTCAACGTAGTCATACACATCCCCTTGATTTGGGATAATAGCAGCCAGCGCTTTCCCCATATCAATCACGCTGCCTCCCCCAATGGCAACGACTATATCCGGCTGAAACTTTCGTCCTAGAATGGCAGTTTCTTCCACCATGGTGATATTAGGCTCACCATTTATAGCGACATGCTGATAACGCATATTCTGCGCTTTAAGATAATTAATGATCGGTGTGGCACGTTGCGTGTCTTTACCTGTCACCAGTAATACGCTGTAGCCAAATTGATTGATTACAGACAACGAAGATTGAAGCGCCCCTTCGCCGAAGATAATCCTTGTTGCAGTCATAAACTGAAACATACACTTCCTCCCCAAAACAACAACTCAGACTAGATTGCTATGCTTTGCGCAAAAAAAAGTTGACCGAGTGCACCTTGCCGCCATTAACCCTTCAAAATGTGTGTTTTTATGCGTCACTTCACAGAGTTAGCTAAGCCCAAAGATCGATTAACTTTTGTTCTAAAAGTGACTTTTCTTGGCTTTAAGCTTAGTGCGTGTTTAGTTTTTATACGATAGATTTCGCCTATCGAAACAAGAGGCATTTGCTGCTTTATTTCCGGTTCTGGATCGGGCATAGTTGTCCCAACATACGAGAGCGAATCGCAGCATTGACGTTTTCGTTCGCTTTCAATAAGAATAGATTTAGGAGAAATAAGATTATGTTCGTAGTTATCTTTGGTCGCCCTGCATGTCCTTTCTGTGTACGTGCTAAAGAGCACGCTGAAACACTTAAGGCAAAACGTGATGATTTCAACTACCGTTACGTAGACATCCACGCTGAAGGTATTTCTAAAGCTGACCTAGAGAAAACAGTTGGTAAGCCAGTAGAAACTGTTCCTCAAATCTTCATCGACCAAACGCACATCGGTGGTTGTGATGACTTTGAAGCTTACGCAAAAGAGCACCTAGGTCTATTCGACGAGTAATTCGAATAACTGAATTTTTAAAAGCCGCTAGTAGCGGCTTTTTTATTATGTATTCAAAATGTTATTCCCTTACGTCAAGTAATAGTAAAACCTAAAAAAATTCACTTATCTTTTTGCTATATTTAGTTACAATTCGCAATTCTTAATCTTTTTCTTTGGCACACACTTTACCGAGCCACACAGTGAACATAGACGTCGTACATCTTCTTGAACAAAACCCCATTCTTCTAATCTTCGTCGTATTAGCAATTGGTCTTGCCATTGGCAAAATTCGCTTTGGAAAGCTGCAGTTAGGCAACTCTATTGGCGTGCTCATTACCTCGCTTATCATGGGACACCTCGGCTTCTCATTTAACGCAGAAGCGCTAACGATTGGCTTTATGCTGTTTATCTACTGTGTAGGTATCGAAGCTGGGCCTAACTTCTTCGGTATCTTCTTCCGAGATGGTAAGCATTACTTCATTTTGAGCATGACCGTGTTGGTCTCGGCTGTCGGCTTAACTTATTTCTGTAGCCATTATATGGGCCTAGATTTTGGCTTATCTGCCGGTATGATGGCGGGTGCCCTTACCGCAACGCCTGTTCTGGTAGGTGCACAAGATGCATTAAACTCTGGTCTTGCTACCATTCCGCGTAACATGGATTTTTCTCTCGTATTAGAAAATCTATCGGTTGGTTATGCCATGGCTTATCTGGTCGGTTTGATCAGCATGATCATGTTTGCCAAACTGCTGCCTAAATTGCAAAAACAAAACCTATCCGACTCAGCTCAACAAATCGCACAAGAACGCGGCTTAGGGAGTTCTAGTCAAAGAAAGGTGTATTTACCCATTATCCGTGCGTACCGTGTTGGCCCTGAGCTGATTGACTGGACAGATGGTAAGAACCTTCGTGAGTTGGGCATTTACCGCCAGACGGGTTGTTACATAGAACGTATTCGTCGTAACGGCATTCTTGCCCACCCAGACGGTGATGCAATCCTGCAAGAAGGTGACGAAATCGCACTAGTAGGCTTCCCAGACAGCCATGCGCGTCTTGACCCTAGCTTCCGCAACGGTAAAGAAGTATTCGACCGAAACCTGCTTGACCTTCGAATAGTCGAAGAAGAGATCGTGGTTAAGAGCGATGCCATCGCAGGCAAACGCTTGTCCGATTTGAACCTATCTGAATTCGGCTGTTTCTTAAACCGCGTAGTGCGTGCTCAAATTGAAATGCCGATGGATTTAGACATTGTTCTCGCTAAAGGTGATGTCCTTCAGGTGAGTGGTGAAAAGAGTCGTGTACATGGTCTCGCTGAGAAAATCGGTTTCATCTCGATCCACAGTCAAATGGCAGATTTACTCGCGTTTTGTAGCTTCTTTATTCTGGGCATTATGTTTGGCTTGGTGACCATGACGTTTGGTCAAGTGTCATTCAGCTTAGGTAACGCAGTCGGCCTATTACTTTCAGGCATCACGCTAGGCTTCCTACGAGCAAACCACCCTACCTTCGGTTATGTTCCGCAAGGGGCGTTAAATATGGTCAAAGACTTAGGGTTGATGTTCTTTATGGTCGGAATAGGCTTAAGTGCTGGTGGCAAGATGTTCGAGCACTTGACTCAAGTTGGTCCACAGATCATTGGTTTAGCATTTATTGTAAGCGTAGTGCCGGTTGTTCTTGCATACCTAGTTGGCGCTTACGTGCTTAAGATGAACCGTGCCCTACTCTTTGGTGCTATTATCGGAGCTCGTACGTGTGCTCCAGCAATGGACGTAGTGAACGAATACGCTAAGTCGACAATTCCTGCACTTGGTTACGCAGGTACGTACGCGATTGCCAATATCTTGATGACCCTAGCTGGTACCATTCTGATTATTCTGAGTTAATCACAATGAATGAGCGTTACAGATCAGTTTATGCAGCGCTCCTTATTCAAAGATTCTAGACAGAAAAAAGGCGCTCATTGAGCGCCTTTTTCAATTCCGCTAGAAACGATTAGATTTGTGTGAAATCTGTTTCTACTGCTGGGTTCACGTCTGCTTCGTAATCCACACCGTCAACACCAAAGCCGAATAGCTTCAAGAACTCTTCTTTGTACTCAACGTAGTCAGTTAGCTCTTTTAGGTTTTCAGACGTGATCTGTGGCCATAGGTCACGACAGTGTTGTTGGATGTCTTCACGCAGTTCCCAATCATCCAGACGTAGGCGGTTCACTTCATCTACTTCTGCAGCGCTGCCGTCTTCTTTGTAAAGACGTTGACTGAACATGCGGAAGATTTGTTCCATACAACCTTCATGTACGCCTTCTTCGCGCATTTTCTTGAATACCATTGCGATATATAGAGGCATTACAGGAATTGCAGAACTTGCTTGAGTCACCACAGACTTAAGTACCGCTACGTTTGCGCTACCGCCAGTTGTAGACAGTTTCTCGTTCAGTGCTGCTGATGCACGATCTAGGTCCATTTTCGCTTTACCTAGAGCGCCATCCCAGTAGATCGGCCAAGTTAGCTCAGTACCGATGTAGCTGTATGCGACTGTTTTACAGCCATCTGCTAGCACGCCAGCGTCTGATAGTGCATTAATCCATAGTTCCCAATCTTCACCGCCCATTACGGTTATTGTGTCTTGGATTTCTTGCTCAGTTGCAGGCTCTACGCTTGCTTCGATGATGACGTCTTTGTTGGTATCAACAGCTGTCGACGTGTATGTCTCACCGATAGGCTTAAGTGCTGAACGGATCAGTTCACCCGTTTCTGGCATTTTACGTACTGGAGAAGCCAGTGAGTAAACCACCATATCTACCTGACCAAGGTCTTCTTTGATCAGATCGATTGTTTTCTGTTTTGCTTCATTTGAGAACGCGTCACCGTTTAGGCTTTTCGCGTATAGACCCTCTTCACGAGCTAGCTTTTCAAATGCAACAGAGTTGTAAAAACCTGCTGTACCTGGCTTCTTCTCCGTGCCTTCTTTTTCGAAGAAAACACCGATAGTTGAAGCACCGCCACCAAATGCCGCAGCGATACGAGAAGATAGGCCGTAGCCACTTGATGCACCCACAACGAGAACGCGTTTTGGAGCGTTTTTAATTGGGCCTTGTGCTTTAGTGTAAGCAATTTGTTCTTTTACGTTAGCTTCACAACCCACTGGGTGCGTAGTAGTACAGATAAATCCACGAATTCTAGGTTTGATGATCATATTCAACTTCCTTTAAAAAACGTTGCTAGGATAAAAGGTTCAGCCCTACTTCGCACCTAATTTCTGTAAAAATGCTGCGAAAATGCAAGTGGTTGGAGCACTCACAGCATCATTTATGACCGATAGAAACAAATAAGCACCTCGGCTGAGGTGCTTATTTCGAACATTTTAGTGTGGACGTTATGCCGCTGAATTCAAATGCGATTTTTTCGTCGTCACATTAGTACGAACTTCTGAGAAGTCATGGCTAAAGTGGTCAACTTGAATTGCTTTGTAACGCAGCTTATCCGCCGCCATAATCTGATCTATTTCTTGCTCAGTTAACACACCTTCTTCAAACGCTTGCTGTAGGCGGTCATGTAGTAGACCTTTACGTGCAACTTTGCCATCTTTAGCCGCCTTCATCAGTTTGCGCTCTAATGGCTTAACGTCATACATCGCTAAAAATGCACGCTCCATCAAACCCACACTGTCGTCTTCGTCTTTACCGATGTAACAAAGGTGCGTCAGACGGTCACGCTGAGCGCCTGGGGTCATCATAGCCTCTGTCAGACCTACACACAGTTCATCACTCGGTGCTTTGAAGTGATTACCAAGTGGGAATAACAAGCCTTTAAGGACACCACCTACGTATTTCACAGGGAAGTTTGAGTACGCTTCATTCAGTGACTTAGACGCATTGTATAAGCAGTGCTGTACCGCGTAATGGACAAAGTTTAGATCACCCTGTTGTCGAACTTCATCTTCGTACTTCTTCAACGCGGCTGATGCCATATAGAGGTAGCTTAGGCCATCACCCAAACGAGCAGAGATCATCTCTTTACGTTTTAAATCACCGCCAAGCGTCAGCATCGCAAAGTCAGCACTTACGGCTAGCGCACGGCTTAGACGAGTAATGTCCTTGTAATATTGCTGCGTAGGGCCGCTCATGTGCGCCTTAACAAAACGAGAACCAGTTAGCGCTGCGCCAAGTGCGCCAAAGGTGTTACCCGTGGCATGTTTAATGTGCTTAAACAGCAGATCATCAAACTCTTTCGCACCTTCTTTCGAATCTGGGTTGGCCGCTGCTTCCATCTCTTTCAGTACGTATGGATGACAACGTGTCGCACCTTGACCGAAAATCATTAGGTTGCGAGTCAAAATATTTGCACCTTCGACGGTGATAGCAACAGGAATGCCTAGATAATGCTTCGCTAGGTAGTTCATTGGACCATCTTGAATCGCGCGTCCCGCATGGATATCGAAAGAATCGTTCAGGATAGTACGGGCCATTTCCGTCATGTGGTATTTAGCAATAGCTGTCACGATGCCTGGTTTCTCTTTCATATCAAGAGACGTCGTCGTCAAAGTACGTGTTGCTTCAAGTAGATAAGTTAAACCACCAATGCGTCCCATCGCCTCAGCGACACCTTCAAATTTACCGATGGACATACCAAACTGTTTACGGACATATGCGTAAGCGCCTGTGGTTCGTGTGGTAAGGTGACCGATCGCGGTGCCGAGCGCAGGAAGGGAAATACCACGGCCTGCCGACAAACATTCCACCAACATACGCCAACCTTTACCCGCGTACTCTGAGCCACCAATTAGCCAGTCCATAGGAATGAACACATCGTTACCACGTGTTGGACCGTTCATAAACGCAGAACCGAGCGGATCGTGACGCTCACCAATTTCCACACCTTCGTGATCAGCAGGAATCAATGCACAGGTAATACCCACATCTTTCTTGTCGCCAAGCAGGCCATCTGGGTCTTGAAGTTTGAATGCGAGACCAAGAACAGTCGCAACAGGTGCTAGGGTAATATAACGCTTGTTCCAACTAACACGGATACCAAGAACTTCTTCACCCTCGTGCGTGCCGTAACAAACTACGCCTTGGTCTGGAATACCGCCTGCATCTGAGCCAGCTTCAGGGCCGGTTAAGGCAAAACATGGAATATCCGTACCGTCAGCGAGACGTGGTAGCCAGTAGTCTTTTTGTTCTTGAGTACCATAGTGAGAAAGTAGCTCACCTGGGCCAAGAGAGTTTGGCACCATGACTGATACGGCTGCGCTGATGCTTCGTGTGGCAATACGAGATACGATGGTTGAGTTTGCAAGTGCAGAAAGCTCTCGGCCGCCGTATTCTTTCGAAATGATCAGAGAGAAGAAACGCTCTTTACGTAAGAACTCCCAGACTTCAGGTGGTAGATCACGGTCATCTTTTACGATCTGCTGATCGTTTAGCATTTCAAGTAACGTCTCAAGCTCATTGTCCATGAAGGCTTGTTCTTCAGACGTCAGTGCTGGTTTTGGGTAGTGATGAAGCGTTGTAAAGTTAGGCTTGCCAGAAAACAACTCGGCATCCCACCATACACTACCGGCTTCCATTGCCTCTTTTTCCGTACTCGACAATGGTGGCAGTACTTTCTTAAACATTTTAAATGCTGGGTCACTAATCCATTTTCTTCGTAGAGAGCTCATAGTTCAGATCCTTTTGTTCACATTACCGCTCGCGGCTTTCACTTTTCTTTTTTATTGATTTAATTAGGTTTACTTGGCGGACATTCCTGCCGACAGGTATGGAATCAGTAGGTCGACGACAGACTTCGCATCGACGTCTTTTTGGAATTTACTTTCCGCAATTTCCGTTAGCGCTTGACTAGATGCCATGGTGAAAACACAAGTTCCAAGGGTAAAGTGTAATCGCCAAAACAGCTGTTCTTCTGTTAGTTCAGGGTTTGCTTTGCCTATGGAGAACATAAACAACTTCAGCACTTCGTCATATCTGGTGCTGATAAACCAGCGCAAGTGCCCCTGCACATCGGTGTAACCTCGCCCTATCAACAACATAAACAAGGCAGTACCGTTTGGTCGCACATCATTTAACGCCCGTAAGGGTAAGCGCAACGATTCGAATACCTCATCCATGTTGTAATCGTCACGGGTGTTTAGCTCTATCAGAGATGTTTTAATGCTCGGCATTAACGCTTCTAAATAGCGGTCTAAAACGGCTCTAACGAGCGTCTTTTTATCGCCAAAATGGTAGTTTACCGAAGCAAGGTTGACGTTCGCCTTACCAGTAATGGTTCTTAGTGATGTGTCATTGAAGCCGTATTCTGCAAATAGTCCTTCTGCTACATCGAGTATTTTTTCTTTTGTTGTACTTCTCGGGGCCATTTCAATCACTCGTATTAAACAACTGTTTGAAAATATACTCCCGAAACGACAGATTAACAAACGATTAACATCACATTTTCAAGCATTGGTCTGACCAGACATAGAAAGTGCAGGCGTAAAGGAATGAATTTAAAGCGAATATTATTTTGTGAAAAAAACTTCTAAAAAAAATGGAACTGAATGGAATTAGCTCGGTCTGAATTACTGTAACAACTAGGGCATTTAAAGTTTTTCAGGCCGTCAAACTTGTTTCTTTCTGGTTGTTACATTGCTGCTTTTTCTTATTAACTCCTATGTTTGTATCCGCCCAGATAAATTTTCTTCTGGGCTTTTTTTCGTCTGTCGTTCCCCGCTATGCACTAGCAAATAGTAAATCCAAGATATAAAAAACCTCTCAATTGAGAGGTTTTCGTATTTCAAATTGCTGCTCTAAAAGCGGTTCGCTTTAGTATTCCTCAGCAACCTCTTCTGACGCCTGCTTTGGCAACGAGAAGTGCAGTAACGCATAGCCAAGTACAGCGGCAGTGGTAGAGCCCATCAAGATGCCTAGTCGAGCATAAGTGTCAAACTCAGGACTCACGTTTGCAAACGCCAATGATGAGATGAAGATAGACATCGTAAAGCCGATACCACACAACACTGACACCGCAAAGATATGCATAAAGTTCACGCCTTTCGGCAGCTTAGCAATACCTAGTTTCACTGCCGCCCAACTGAATGTGAAGATACCCAGAGGTTTACCAACCAACAGACCCAGTGCAATACCTAATGGCAACATTGAAGTCAGACCTGACATCGATACACCCTCTAATGAGATACCTGCGTTTGCGAACGCGAATAGAGGAAGAATACCGAATGCTACATATGGGTGAAGTGCATGCTCCATGTGTTTTAGTGGAGAGTGTTCACCCTGCTTACCTTTCAGTGGAATAGCAAAACCGATCACCACACCTGCCAATGTTGCATGGACACCAGATTTCAGAACCGCGAACCAGAGAATAGCACCAACGATCATATACGGTGTTAGCTTAGTCACCCCTTTTGCATTCAGCATAAAGAGCAAGCCAGTCATCGCAAAACCAACTAACAAGGCCATTGTTGATAGGTCACCGGTGTAGAACAACGCGATGATCACAACAACACCAAGGTCGTCAATGATTGCAAGTGCAAGCAGGAACACCTTCAAAGCAATTGGCACACGTTTACCTAGTAACGCCATGATACCAAGCGCAAATGCGATATCTGTCGCCGCTGGAATTGCCCAACCAGAGATCGCTTCAGGGTCGCCAGCATTGAAAGCAACGTAAACAAGTGCAGGAGCCAACATGCCGCCAACCGCAGCAATTGCCGGGAAGATTGCGGTTTCTTTCGATTTTAGTGCGCCTTCAAGTAGCTCACGCTTTACTTCAAGACCTATGAGTAGGAAGAACACAGCCATAAGGCCATCGTTGATCCAATGGGATACTGACATACCAAATACATAAGTATGCAGCATAGCTTGATAAGTTTCGCCAAGTGGGGTGTTAGCAATGGTCATCGCAATTGCCGCAGCAATTACCAGAAGAATACCACCAGCGGATTCCATTTTGAAAAAGTCACGAATGACATCGTTCATGATTTCGCCCTTATATTTATTATCTTAATAAACGATTAACAAAGAATGATGAGAGTGTATAGCTGCTGAAAATTTTAGAATAATCGCTTGTTCAGAGTATAAACTTCGATTTTTCCGATGTATTCTTTACGACACATCGTATTTTTCAACAAGAACATATAAATTTACAAGACCTGACAATCTCCCTATAAGTCTATGTATTCACATAGATTACTATTAACTTAGTATAATATGTGACTGATTTTCGTGATTAACATGCAGTTTTACGACGAAAACTGCGTGTTTCAACGACAAAAAAGCCACCTTTGATGAGGTGGCTTTCTGTTCTTTTTAGTAACCGGTGAGTTGCATAAATCCCCACGCCTCACTGGAACCCGATGCGAGTATCGGTCCTTCCCAATAAGGGATCACAAACGGAAGCCACATGTCCGATTTTATGATTCTCGTCGTCAAATTGATGTTGTGCTCGGGGACATTAATGATCCATTGCAGCGGTAGCCTTCTTCCGTTTGATAAGCCAGTGACCTGCAAAGGTGTCATGGTTAATTCTTTCTCAGTTAAGTTGATCACCTTACCGGAACGTGTCGCTAAAGTGCCAAACAGATGGGGAACCTGTCCATGATGACGATAGCGACTCACCGTAAGTGCTCGTCCATCATCAAGATTGAAAACAAACCAGTCCCAGCCTTGTTGCCCTTCACCGATTAGGCCACTACCCCACTCTTTTTGCGTCCACGCAGCCCCTGTCACTTCAATATCCCGACCATTTAAGGTTAGGTTGCCTTTTACATTTAAGAAAGGCGCACTGAAGCTAAAGGATGCGACAGATTGGAGCGCGTGCTTAACTTGAAAGCCTTTATCGCCATTCACGACGAACGGGCCGCTAGTAGTGGTATTTAAATCCATACCAAAGGTATCCGTTGTCACCTCTAAGTTACCCGGAAAGGGCGTAGAACCTAACGCTCGCCACGTCCAATTATCTATCCACAGACGGAACGGGCGATTCGTCATTCCAGCTTGTCCAATGCCACCACGCGCCACTCTTTGTTCTTTCCATACTTTAGAGCCATTGCTAATCACAATATGGGAGATAAAAAGCTGTGGATTTTGCCAACCTCTGGTATCACGCTCATCTGTTGCAACTCTAAAGTAGCTCCATTGAACGTTGTAAACCTTGCCATGCTTATCTTGTAATTTGGCAAAGTAATTCCACCATTCATGTTGATAATCTGGATGGAAGCGAAAATCCTGAGGAAGCGAGACATGTTCATCTGGCAACACTGGTTCAAAGATCGTTTTGCTTTCTCTTTGTAGTACTGCGCTAATGTCACTCTCTTTCGTTGCCGTCGCTTCGGCCCAATGCGTGAAATACAGTGTCGCACCCGTTAATGCAATGAAAGCAATAAACACCAACACTGATATCGAGAAGATCTTTTTCGGCTTCATATTCTTCGTCACAGAGCATCCCTCAACGACTTCATCGGAGTACTCTTAATCATTCTGATCACTGGCAATGCCCCCGCGATCATGATGGCAAACATCGCCCAAGCAATCGTCTGAACATACTCCCAAGGGATCGTTTGCAACTCTAAAGACCAGCCAAAAGATTGCTTAATAATGATATCAACAATCAAATGTGCCAACGCTAATCCGAGCGGGACGGCAATAATGGCGGAGATCATACCAAAAGCAAACAACTGTAACCCACCAAGGAGGACAAGCTCTTTACCCGACACGCCCATACAACGAAGTAAAGAAAAGTGCCTTTGCCGTGAAAACTCGCCAGCAAGGGTGGCAAAGAACAAGCCAAACACAGCAATAATCAATGTAATGTTGCCTAGTGTGCCTGCAATCGCAAAGGTGTGGTCAAACACTCGCATGGCTTGGTTATAGATATTGTTGTTGTCGAAGACTCGGTCTTGTGACAAGCGGAACACGTTTTCTAAGCGACGTTTCAAACCTTCGCCATTAACATTGTCTTCAAGTAAAACGCCAAGTCCAACGTTACCTGAGCCCGCAAAAGCATACAGCCAATTTCGGTGCGACATCATCACTTGGTTGTAGGGGTTGCCATAGTCGTAGTACACCCCAACAACTTGCCACCCTCCGCCTAGCGGTGGCTGAAGATCAATATAGTCACCAGGGCGAATGTCGAGCTTCAATGCCATAGACTCACTGACCATCAGACTTTTTGAATGATGTAAGTGATACCAATAATTAGGCACGCCAAGTTTTACTGTGAGTGAATCAAGTTCCCCTTCCGAAGCCCCTGTACTCACTACTTGAAGCGCTCCACGTTCCGTAGGCACATCTTTTTCCCAACGCCACCAAACGGTATCGACCTCTGGTTGTTCTTTTAACCAAGCACTCATGCGAGCTGCTGAGTTGTTCGTAGGGTAGATGTAGATATCTGCAGCAAGACGTTGGCTCAACCATTTGTCGGTCGTATCACGGAAACTGCCTACCATGGTCTCAACACCAATGTTCGCCGCAAGTGCCAGCATAAAGGCCATCGTAGCAACACCCCGGTAACTCATGCTTGCCGCCGCATCAGCGAAGAACCAACGGACACGAACCCAACGTAATGAATAAGAGAAACTTTGGAACATATGCCACATCAAAAATGGCATAAACAACGCCACGCTGATCAACATTAGCGCGATGATAGCAAAACCTGACTCTTGCGTTCTTGGAGCTTGATAAACCGCAACGGCCGCCACACAAAAAGCACAAGCAGCAAACGCCTGCCAAGAGAACTCACGTCCAGCAAAGCGCATCAAAGATAAACGAGAAGAAAGACGGATGGGTTGTGATTTCAACAAACGAATCAAAGGCCATAAACAAGAAATCAGAGCGCCCAACGCCGACATTGCCAAGCTATATAAACTCGATTCCCATGACCAACCAATGGTGAGACCAACGTTGGCATCGTATAAATCACTTAAGCTGGATGACACTGCAGGAATCAGTTCATTCGCTAAGATCAACCCGAAGAAGTTACCACAAGCCCATGCAACCAAAACTAGAATGGTCAGTTCTAACATCAATGCCTGTGCGAGCTGCATGCCATTCACGCCCGTTTGGCGAAGAATACCAACTAAACGTTGACGTTGGATAAAAGACAGAGACATTGCTTGATAGAAGATAAACAAACCAACAAGGAAGGACAACATTCCCATGGCCGTTAAATTCATGTGGAATGCTTTAGTAAGCGATTCTAACTCTGTTCGGCTATTGCGCACCAACGTCATGCCATTAGGTAGCATGTTTTTTAGCGCCAGAACTTTTTCCTCTGGCATTTCACCACAAGCAATCGCAGACAATCCTGAACTGCGTTGCAGCATTCTTAATAGAGAGATGTCCGTGACTAAACGCGTACCAGAAAGCAAGTTGTCACTATCAACCTTCAAAGGTCCGAGCTGACTGCCATCATTCAGCGTAATAAAGTCCCCATTACTCCATGACATATGTGCAGCTAAATCTTGGCTGACTAAGATTGGATATGGCGGCTTCATTAACGTCAACATTGGAAGATCTTTAAGCGATTTACCTTGCTGTAGCGGCAGCAATGCAACAGGGTCAACCCCCACTAGCATCAAACTTATATCGGTGTTGGTGTCTAAATGTAGAACATCAAATGGTGCGCATTGATTAAAACCAGCACGACGAAGCTGGATATAAAAGCCTTGAGGAATTTTGTTTGCAGAGTGTTTAGTACGAATACGGTAAGGCAAAGGGTTGGAAAAAAGTTTCTCACCAGTTTCGTAGCTCTGTTTCGCGTGTTGGTTAATTGAAGTCACACCAACAAGGAGTGATACTCCGAGGGTTAAACCAAGCCAAACAAGAATAATTTGAAGTGGGTAACGACGGTAATGACCGAGTAGCGCCTTAACTACGGGCCATAACATGCAATTGCCCTCCTTGAAGACGAATGCGGCCTTCCATGTGCTCAGCGACCTTTTCACTGTGCGTCACCAACAACAGCGTACACTCAAGCTGACGAGCAAGGCTGGTCAATAAGCGCATTACCGCTTCAGCATTTCGTTCATCTAAGCTACCAGTCGGCTCATCGGCAAGTAAGATCTTCGGCTCCATATACAGCGCACGAGCAATCGCAGCGCGCTGCTGCTGTCCACCTGATACCTCTTCTGGATAACGCCCTAAAAGCGGCATAAGATCGAGTGCAGAGAGAATTTGGCGCCATAAACCTTTGTCTTCAGGCAAGCCTTTTAACTGGCGACAGAAACGGATGTTATCTGCAATATTCAAAGTAGGCAGCAGGTTGAATTGCTGAAAGATGTTGCCGATGTTGTTTCGACGATAAAGTGTTCTTAAGCGCTCTGGAGCACTGTGCATCGCGAAACTTGGGTATTGGATTTCACCAGAGTCAGCGGTATCAAGGCCTGCAATTAAATTAAGGAGTGTACTCTTACCTGAACCACTCTCTCCCATTAATGCAACTTGTTCACCCTGTTGTAATGTTAATTCTGCCCCTTGTAGTACAGGATGAAATTCGCCCCCGTCTACATAGCCTTTACATAGGTCTGACAGTTTCAACATTGATTTTGCCGCTCAAATGGTGTTTAAAAATTGGAATCAGAATCTACACTAAAATCCGGTTGGTAGGAAGTAATTTGAATAGTTGATCACACTATCAGACTACAAATGCAACTTGTCTCGCGACCCTTCTTAAGCATCGATCAAATTTTTCATCCATTTCTTACTCGCCATGCGGTGTAAACATGTCCCCCACTTAACCACTTCCTCGGTTAAAAACAATAAGTAAACCCATTGTGGTTCAAAGCCTAGGTAGATAGCACCAAAGGCGGCAAGAGGAATGCTAATCACCCATTGCGCAATCAGATCTTGGTACAAGCAGAACTTCACATCCCCACCCGCACGAAGCACACCGACAATGGCCATCATAGGAACAGAGCGAAGAACCACGCCGACGGCAAGAATCACCATAAACTGTTCAGCTAGGTGGCGCGTTTCTGGTGTCAACGCACTGAAGGCGTCGAGAATAAGTTGGTTAGAAAACAGAAGTAAAATCGCCACCACGATAGCAATCGCCACATTGAGGATCACCGTCGCCCAAGCTTGATAATAAACAGGGCCAAAGTTCTTCGCTCCCAATTGATTGCCCACCAATACTGCAGCAGCGTTAGATGAACCAATCATCATAGCTAGAGCAATTGACTCTACCGGCGTCATTACTGACAATGCCGCTAAACCTTGAACGCCTGCTTGCCCCATAATCGCATGATAGGCAAACAAACCACCCGCCCAAGCAAGGAAGTTAAATGTGGTCGAAAGAGAGAGCTTCAAGAAACGTGTAATTTTATCCAACACCAAGCTGGCACGAATATCATCCAAACAAAACGCAATGATGTGTTTTTTAAACCACAGGTAACTGAATAAACAAGTTACTTCAATAGCACCACTGATAACGGTGGCAATGGCAGCCCCTTTAATACCCATTGCAGGAAAGCCAAATTGACCAAAAATGAGCACCCAGTTAAGGAAGATGTTGGACAGAATGCCGATGCCACTGAAAAAGGTGCTAAGCCCTGGTTGATGCATGGCTCGAAGACCGACAGCCATACTTGCGACACAGGCTACAGCAAACATACTAACCGATGAAATAACGAGATAATCAGCACCAAGTCGAATCACCTCTTCCGAATCCGTTGTCAGGCGCATGATTGGTTCTGGGAACAGAACGAACAACACCACCGTAAGGGCAGCGAAAACCATGGAGATCATCCACGTCAACGACGTACTTTGCCTTACACCTACTTTGTTTCCCGCTCCCCAGTACTGCGCTGTTAACAACGCCCCGCCGGTTGTGACGCCAAGGAGCATGATGGTCGTAACGAATGTCGCTCTTGCCGCAACGCCGACCGCAGCAATTTCAGCCTCTCCCAATTGACCGAGCATCAGTACGTCCACCAAGCTTCGGCTGGAGAACATCATGCTCTGTAAAGTTATGGGTAATGCGATGGCAAATAGTCGACGTAAAAACGACTTATCAGCATGAATAACCAATTGTGAGAAAAAAGTCATGCTCGCTCCGACGACAACTTATTGATAGAACGGGAAAAGTGTCTCATGATTATACCCAGTGGTGACTAATCCACCAGTAATAAAAGGATTCATAATGAAAAAGGTGTTGGTACTCGGGGCTTCCGGCTACATAGGCTCTCAACTTCTTCCACAACTGATCGATAAAGGTTACATTGTCACTGCAGCAGTTCGTCATATTGACTATTTAGAATCTCGAACTCAGCCACACCCTAATCTCACTCTCACTTATTTAGACCTCGCAGACGCAGAAGCGACGCTTGAAGTCGTAAATGATTTTGATTTGGTGTTCTTCCTTGTGCATGGTATGGCACAAGGTCACGACTTTGTTGAGTACGAGTTAAACCTCGCAGAGAACTTTAAAAATGCGCTTGAGAAAAGTCGCGTAGAACACGTGATCTATTTGAGTGCGATTCAGCCTCAAACCGGCAACTCTCAACACTTAGCAGCACGTAAAGCGACGGGGAAGATCATTCGTCAAGCCGGTGTTCCTGTTACCGAGCTTCGCGCAGGCGTGATTATTGGGCCAGGGTCTGCGGCATTCGAGATCATGCGTGACTTCGTCTATAACCTGCCGATTCTGATTGCGCCTAAGTGGGTCGACTCCAAAGCTAACCCAATCGCCCTACCCAACCTCAATCACTATTTGCTGGAACTGGCAGAAACCAAACCAACAGAAAGTGAAATCTATGAAGTTGGTGGGCCGGATACATTAAGTTATCGCGAGCAATTTGAAGTCATTTGTAAAATCACGAAGAAACCTTACAGACTGTGGTCAACGCCACTGCTAACACCCAAAATGGCATCGTATTGGTTAGCCATTGTGACGTCAGTTCCCACAAGTATTGGTAAAGCTCTGCTTGCTGGTTTAGAGCACGATTACATTGCCAATACCAAAGCCATTCACGAACGATTTCCACAAGAGCTAATCAGCTATGAACAGTCCGTAGCGGACACCATCGCTACGGAAGGAACTTTTGTGCGCAGTAACGTATGGGGGTTTGAACCAGCAGCTCTCAAACGTTGGCAACCGGGCTACGGGTATTATCCAAAACAGGCAGGAGCAAGCATTAAGACAAAAGCTTCTGCAGAATCACTTTGGAAAGTCGCACAAAAGATCGGGAGCCCTGAAAAAGGCTATTACTTTGCCAACATCCTTTGGCGCACCCGAGAGTGGCTTGATATCTTCTTTGGTGGAGGAAAACCCATTCGAGTTTCACCACCGGGGCCAGAGCTCAAAGTAGGTGATTTCATTGATTCATGGAAGGTCATTCGCTGCGAAGAGAACCAGTTCCTCTCACTGTTTTTCGGTATGAAAGGTCCCGGACTTGGTCGTTTAGAAATTACAATCAAAGACGATGGCGAAGAGCGCGAATTCGATATCACCGCATGGTGGCACCCGCAAGGCTTCCCTGGTTTGCTTTACTGGTTTGCGATGATGCCAGCACACCTATTCATCTTCAAAGGTATGGTAAAAGCGATCGCCAAAAAAGCAGAGCATCTAGAGCGGGAGTAACGCCCCATTGCGCTTGGCCTCTCATAGCACTTTCAAACAAAGCAGATAAAGGCTATTTGAGAGTGCTATTGAAAAGGTTCTATATTGATTAACACTCTGTAAATTTAATTGAATTTATTTCAGTACAATCTCCATATTATTCTTAGCTCATACCTTTTTAGACCGGCTTTGTTCTGAACTTAGTGACTATAACGTTAAGCAGATTTTGGAATCACAATGGGCAATCGATACATCATTAGCAGTAAACACCACGATAACTTTATGCTTCGTCAGCAACACGTCGATAAGATCGCTTTGGTGACAGAAGGTGGCGGCCAGCGAGGCATTTTTACTGCAGGCGTGTTAGATGCCTTCCTACATGCTGATTTCAATCCTTTTGATTTGCTGATTGGTACTTCTGCTGGCTCTCTCAACCTCGCCTCGTACATCTGTGGGCATCAAGGGCATGCTTACAAAATCATCACAGAAACAACACGACGCCCTGAGTTCTTTAAACTCACGAAATACTTGCTCAACGGTGAAGGGTTTGACTTAGATTTTTTAGTAGACAATGCCGAGATAAGCATCCCGTTAAACTGGGAAAAAGGTTCTGATTTACTCAAAACAAAGCAAGTCGTCGCTGTCGCGACACACGCACGAAACCTAACGACAGAGTGTTTTGATGTCACCGTTGATAATTGGAAGGATGTACTGAGAGCATCTTGTGCTATTCCCGCTCTGCACAAAAAGCCCGTTGTGTTTAATGGCGCACGTTGGTTAGACGGCGGTGTTTCTGCACCAATCCCAGTTGAAGAAGCTTATCGTCGAGGTTACAAACACATCGTCGTGATCCGGACGATGCCCATCGATTTTGACGAACATCATCCTTTAATAGAAGCAGTGCTAAAGCGCGCGCCATCCAAAACAATGAGTGAACTGTCGGCTATTTTGCTCAAACACGAAGAAACTTATCGACAAACTCGACGCTTTCTCGCCTCTCCTCCTGATGATGTAAACATTTACGAGATTTCTCCAGCGCGGAACTTACAATCTTCGGTTGTTGAGAGTACGAAAAAACAACTTGATGCCGACTATTTGCACGGCGCTCAACTGGGCCGCTTGTTTGTGACCAGCATAGGAAGAAAACTCAATATTCCTCACAAGCCCTATAAACGCTATCACCCCATTACCTCGGAATTGAGCCACCATAAGCAGGATTATCACCATCAAATAGATGACGTATGGCAAAACAGAAAGAGCGGTTACTTTAAAGGTGCGATGAATAATGATATCGCTTGGATTAACGTGAACCCTCAAAACCATACAAGAACGTTAGTCATTGTTCAGGGGCGAAATGAATCGTTTTGGAAGTACAAAGAAGTCATTTACGAACTCAGCCAATACTTCAATATCTATTCCTTTGATCATCGAGGTCAGGGAGAGTCGCAACGCTTGGCAGAACACAGCGAACTTGGACACGTGGACCAATTTGAACATTATGTTGAAGACTTAGCTCAGTTTCTTGAAGAGGTTGTAGAGAGCCAACATAAAGACGAAGTTATGATGCTCGCCCACTCGATGGGAGGTGCTGTCGCAACTCAATACCTCGCGAGTTATGATCACAACGTTAAAGCTTGCGCCCTAACAAGCCCAATGTTTGGTATCAAATTACCCAAAGTGGTTGGCGGCATTCAAACGGCCACCATTAAACTCATCAATCAACTTCAGAAAACACCGAATTTCGCCCCTACCCAAACAGCATTTGTGATCAAAACCTTTGAAGGCAATGATCATACAAGTAGCCCTAATCGCTTTAAAGCCTACAGTGATTTGTTGAGCAACCATCCCAACTTGAGACTCGGCGGTGTTAGCCCTAAGTGGATTAGTGAAGCCGTTGCTGCCGGTAAAAATTGTTTAGCTCAAGCCAAAGACATTAAAACGCCGATTTTAATCGTGCAACCGGAGGGGGATAACGTTGTGTCCTTGCCTGCCCAAGACTTCTTCAATGAGCATTGTGCCAGTTCAAGGCTTTTAAGCATTCCTCATGCAAGGCATGACATTTTAATTGAATCCGACCGATATCGAGATTGGGCCCTGAAGCGCATCATGAATTTCTACGACCACAGCCATAAGTTTGTTTAATCGCTCGATAGAAGTAAATGTCAGGCCCTCAAAAACAAAAAAGCGTACACACCACAGTATGTACGCTTTAAAGAACCGTAATCTCCGATAAGTAACGTTTTTCGCTCACTTGTAGGTGAAAGTCGATTACTTATTGAGATGCTTAATACGGTCTAGTCTGCTTTAAATGACAACGGGATCTCTGCCAGCTGATTACCTTCATTCGCAGGGAAGATCAGGTATTCACCGTGGTATTTCACCATTGACTTGTAATCGGTCACCTTATGGACCATGTAGCCAGCTTGCGTTGCTTTCTCGACAAATTCAGCGTGGTTACCGCGAACAAACCAACTCATCGGTTTAGCAAGCACTTCACCATCAAAACAGCTTTCACATTGGTCTGCACAAAGCGCCAGAGAGTTTTGACCCTCAGTGAAGATTTGTACTTTACCACAACCAATCAGTTGCTCAGAAGTCGACACTTCCCACTGAGCTTGCTCCATAAGATCCAAAAACGCTTCAATGTCTGAATCTTTGATCACTTTCTGTTCTTCGCCTTCTGGGAAGAATTGTGCGTAATAAGCAGAAATACGTTTGAAGATAAACAGCAAGCCAGCATCGTTCCCTTTTGAACGACCCGCTTTTTGCCAACGCGTTAAATCATCCCCAACAGTGCGACCGAAACGCTGTGATTTTAGCGCTTTGGTCACCCAACGAACCAAGTAATGATTGTTAGCAACTGGCGCATTCGCCAATTTACCTGAACGATGTTCCTGATCCAGTTCTTCCAGAGCAGAATTAACCAAGTGTTGAATTTCTTTGGTGTAATTAGACATTACGCCTTTCTTCCTAAAGTCCAATAAAACAGTGCAGACAGCACTGAACAAGCAAACATAACGATGATCATCGGCCATGCAACACCGCTCGGCATTGCAGCAACCAGCGCACCAATAAGTGAACCAGTACCAAAACGCAAGGTGCCAGCAAGTGAAGATGCTGTACCAGCCATGGTTGGGTAACCACTCAACAACAACGCCATTGAGTTACTACCAATCGTAGACAAGGTACCAATAAACAGCACGACAAATGGCACCATACCCCACAAACCAAGGTTGAACATCCAACCAACAAACAGACCAATACCCGCGGTTAATTGCACAGCTAAACCAAAACGAAGCATGGTATGAGAGCCGACTTTTTTCACCAAACGACCGTTGATGCTGGTCATGATGATCATCACCACGATGTTCAAACCAAATAGATAACCAAATTGGTCCGGTCGAACACCATACAAATCTATATAGATAAATGAACCCGCCGTCAGGAATGCAAACATACCTGAGAACGAGAACGCCCCAGAAAGCATTAAACCTAATGCTTCAGGATTTGAACACAAGCGTGCATAGTTGCGAATTGTTGTTCGGAATCTTAATGGCTGACGGTTTTCTGGTTTTAGCGTTTCCGGAATCATCCATAACACCAGCAAAATCACTACGACAGCAAAGATAGCCAATACCCAGAAGATAGAGCGCCAACCGAACCAAATCGCTAAGTGACCACCGATCATAGGCGCAACAAGCGGCGCAATAGTGATAACTAGGGTCACAAACGACATTGCACGTGCAAAGTCTTCACGGTCAAACATATCGCGAACGACAGCTTGGATGATCACGGCAGCTGCTGCTCCTGCAAAACCTTGTGCAGTACGTACATACGTCAGAGCATCAATACCATTTGTAGTTGCACTAACTACCGCCGCCAAACCAAAAAAGAACACACCTAAAATGAGTACAGGTCGGCGACCATAGCTATCAGCTAGCGGTCCATGAAGCAACTGGCCTAACGCAAAGCCTGCGGTGTACGCCGTTAACGTAATTTGCACTGCCCCTGCTGTCACGCCTAGATCTTTCGCGATAGTAGGCATAGCTGGCAGATACATATCGATAGCAAGCGGGGTTAATGCACCGATTGCACCGAGAACAAGAAACAATAAAAAACTGATTTGTGACTGGGGAGCACTTTGGGCTTTTTCTGTCATTGATTTACCTCTTGTTGTGGTCCTCCCATCAACATTCCACATTGATTGAGACAGATGAGTGACACTTCTCGAACACTGGCTTCATAACAGAGTTACAAAAAACAGTGCGTAGTATCCATACTATTGAGAAATACAGATGCTCAAGTACTTTTTCACTTTTTTAGTGTCACTTAAGCATTACTGACGAAAGTATACCAAGGCGGTCTTGACTAACTCGACGCTTAAACCTGCATGATGATTATGCGCAGCGACAATATAACCGAGCTAAAACGAAGAGGCGGTGAAGTTAACACCGTCTGTACTTATCGTCAGTAAGGACCAACAAGAGAAAAGGTTTTTCTCAGATTAAATACAGTTCAGCCTGCGTTTACGAGCAGCGAATACATGACTGGTTCAGTCATTAACACAAATTTGGTAGGAAACCCCATTCTGAGTGATTTCCTACCAAAACACTAGTTCCTATCGAGAACTAAACAATTTCCCAGAACAGCGATTATTTCCAATCAGAAAGAATTACTTTAATACCGATTCGACTTCTTCTTCGGTTAACACACGGTAATCACCGGGCTCTAGAGCTTCATCCAATACGATAGAACCGATACGCTCACGGTGAAGGTGTTCAACCTTATTGCCAAGAGCAGCAAACATGCGCTTCACTTGATGGTACTTGCCTTCGACAATCGTCAATAGCACTTCGTTTTCGGCTTCGTTCACGATTTCCAAGTGTGCTGGTAATGTCGGTTCACGTTCATTGCGAAGTTCTATCCCTTGGGCAAACTTCTCCACGTAGTTTGGCTCAATCGCATCCACCAACCAAACACGATAGGTTTTCTCACACTTGTGTTTAGGTGAAGTAATACGATGAGACCATTGGCCATCGTCAGTGATCAAAACTAATCCTGTCGTATCGACATCCAAACGACCAGCAAAGTGCAAGTTCTCTACTTTCGGCTCATCGAGCAGAACGAAAGCGGTCGGGTTATGCCCGTCTTCATGCGAACAAACAAAGTCCGCAGGCTTGTATAGCATGATGTAACGTGGGCCAGGTTTACCAACGTCACGACCATCCCACTGGACGACACCACCTTCTGGTACTTTAAAAGAACCACTTTTTTGTACTTCACCATTGATGGTTACTTCGCCACTTTTGATGATCTTTGTTGCCTGCTTGCGAGTCGCACCCAGAGCATCACACAAATATTTATCTAAACGCATGAATACCTCATTGAATTATACCCAAATGACCTCTGCCCAAGCCCATTTAAGCTAACAATCGGTAAGTAAAACCGCACTCAAAAGTCACTTGGGTATAAAAGTCGGGTATTATAGCGATCCTAATTAGAATAGTTGAGCAATTTCACAGATTTTCATGTACACCCTTCGCCCTTACCAAGCCGACTCTGTAAAAGCGGTGATTCATTATTTTCGCAAACACACCACACCAGCGGTCATTGTACTACCAACAGGTGCCGGTAAGAGTTTGGTTATTGCAGAACTTGCGAGACTCGCCAAGGGACGCGTATTAGTGCTCGCACACGTTAAAGAGTTGGTGGAACAAAACCACGCCAAGTATGAAGGCTACGATTTAAAAGGCTCAGTTTTTTCGGCGGGTTTAGGCAGAAAAGAAACCGATCAACAGGTGGTATTCGCATCCGTTCAATCAGTCGTACGCAATTTAGATTCATTCAAAAACCAATTTTCCTTGCTGGTCATTGATGAATGCCACCGCGTACCCGATGATAAAGACAGCAGCTACCAAAAAGTCATCACTCACCTAAGAGAGCTCAATCCAGGTATCAAGGTCCTTGGCTTAACCGCAACGCCATATCGTCTTGGGATGGGGTGGATTTACCAATACCACACTCGCGGACAAGTTCGTACCGAAGAACCTCGTTTTTTCCGTGATTGTATCTTCGAACTACCGATTCGTTATTTATTGGATGAAAACTTCTTAACACCTGCACGTATGATGGATGCGCCAGTACTGTCCTACGACTTCTCGCAGCTTAAGCCAGCCAGTACTGGACGATACAAAGAAGCCGAAATGGATATGGTGATCGACAAAGCCAAACGCGCCACGCCACAAATCGTTGAACAGATCATTCAATACGCCAAAGAACGTCAAGGTGTGATGGTATTTGCTGCGACGGTACGACACGCTCAAGAAATTCATGGTTTATTACCTGAAGGGGAAACATCCATTGTGATTGGTGATACACCAACTCCAGAGCGAGATGCGATCATTCAGTCGTTTAAAAACCGTGAGATTAAATACCTAGTTAACGTCTCCGTGTTAACAACCGGCTTCGATGCACCGCATGTAGATTTGATCGCGATTCTACGGCCCACGGAATCAGTCAGCTTGTATCAGCAAATTGTAGGTCGTGGTCTGCGTTTATCAGAAGGCAAAACCGAATGTTTAGTGCTCGATTATGCCGGTAACAGCTATGACTTATACCAACCAGAAGTGGGCGACCCAAAGCCAGACTCCACCAGCGAGATCATCACTATTCCCTGCCCTGCTTGCGGGTTCAACAATAACTTTTGGGGCAAGTTAGACAGCAATGGTTTCTTGCTTGAGCACTTTGGCCGTCGCTGCCAAGGCTATTTTGAAGATGACGAAACCGGAGAACGCGAGCATTGTGGTTATCGGTTTAGAGCAAAATATTGCGGTGAATGCGGCGCTGATAACGACATTGCGGCGCGTATTTGTCATGAGTGCGATGCCACCCTTGTCGATCCAGACAAAAAACTCAAAGAAGCATTAAACCTGAAAGATGCGCTGATCTTCGAATGTACAGAAATGGATTTGTCGGTATTTAAGTCCAGTGACGGTAAGTCGCAACTGAAAGTGACATACTCTGGTGAAACCTATCAAGGCGAAGGCAATGCACTGGTACACGAGTTTTGGTCATTGAATACCAAAAAACAGAAGCAAACCTTCAAAGACCAGTTTGTGCGTCCTCACCTTGCCGACAAACATCGCCCATTTGAAGAGGCTTCCCCGACCAAAGTGGTCGCGAATCAGCATCGCTTTCGCTTACCTCAATTTGTAATAGCAAGAAAGTCTGGTCGTTTTTGGAAGTTACGAGACAAGATTTTTGAAGACGAATTAAAGCAGTAATCGGCACATTATCGCGTCCAGATTGAATACAACGGCGCGACATGATTACTGAAAACTCTCGGTTATTTTGAGCGGTACATATCCCGGTCAGCGAGTTCGATAACGTCTATCAGGGATTCATTCCCTGTTGCTTTGGCCACACCTGTCGTTACTTTTACTTCTACATTATAACGATCTAAAGGCTTGGCAACGATGTTCTCCTTGAGTTGTAAAGCTAAGTTTTCCGCAGATTCTAAGGAACAAGAAGGAATCACCGCTACAAACTCATCTCCGCCCAAACGAATCAACCAATCGCTCTGACGGAACGTAGATTGCATCGTTCGAGCAATATGAATCAATGCCATGTCACCAGCATTGTGGCCATGGTTGTCATTGATCTCTTTAAACTTATCACCGTCAATCAAAATCACAGAGTAGTGGCCTTGTTTTATTACCTGCTCAAATTCTTCATCTTCAAACACCTTCCGGTTATGTAGAGACGTCAATTCATCTTTGCTGGCATTTTTTATTGCATGCGCTAAGTGGTTTTGATGCCTTATATTAGAGGAATACAATCGATGGTAGGTGCGCACCAACCCCCAAGCGACCAACAACACCCATAGATTATCGATCAGCACCTTTACTACCGGAAGCTGATAGATAACCACGCTCGTATTATCGAGAGGTAGCACTAATCCTCCAGTAAGGTCATAAAAAGGGTACTTATCATGCCCTATCGTGACATAGTAATGCCCATTTACTTTTTCTGATGTGAGGCTTTGACCATCTAAAAAATGGTAGTTCACATAAACTTCAACAACGACATCTCCCAAAATCTGACCATTTAAATAAACGGGACTGGAGATGCTGAATGCGGTTTCACCGGTTTCTGTGTTATTGAAGTTTTCCGAGAAGATGACGCGATCCGCTAAGTCTGAGTCGTGCATATTCAAAGTACAGGAACGAGTTTGACTACATAGCATGGGATCAAACATCGATGCGTCGATAGCAAGATCATCATTCGCTTTCGAGAAGATAAGTTTCTTTCCCTCATAAGAACGATAGTAGATATGAACGTTAGGTCGTTCTGTTAGTTCTCTATTGTAGCGAAACAAGTCATCTAGAGCAGAAAACGCGATGCGTTCATTTGGGGTTAATTCTGCATCGTTAAGAGATTTAACTCGTTGCGAGCTCTCTATTTGTTGTTGGGTAAAGTTTACATCGGATTGGTTCTTCAAATCAGACTCGATTCGTAGCCCAGTTAATACCGCGGTACTTTTATAAAGTTCCAGATAGTTCGCAATAGAGGCAAACTCTTTTTCGCTGCGATTGATCGCCCATACGCTCATCACTGAAACTACGACGATATAGAGGCAAAACGAAATCACTAATGAGTTTTTCGACAATTTAAAAAGAAGCATTCTTTATCCTAGAACTCCATGCATACACTATGAACTGCACCGAGCTATCCAATTAAAGTGCTCTATGATTTGTCCAGACCAATTATATGTAACATTTATATCAACAGCATATTGCGCGAAAAATATACATTTGTTGTGTTTTTGTTTATAGGCATGTTGCAAAACGCGAACCCGTCTTTTGCCTAATTAGTGTCAATTTTCTCTATAAGCTATTTAAATTACGGAATTTATATTTTTAACGGTTCGAGCGCAGAAAACTTTGCACCTAAATCCACATTCACTTTCCATTCATGTACAAGCGGATATAATTTTGCTAACTCTCCCAAAAAGGCTTTGCTATGTCTAAATCCTTCATTACACGCAAGCTACCCATGCTGTTAGGTTTAGTGCCACTTTTGTTGTCTGCGCCAAGCTTTGCGAATCATCACGATCACAGTGACCATCATCACGACAAAGATGGACACGCCATTGTTCGTGACGTTGAAAAACCGGGAACCAGAATTGAATTCGATGAAGATCAAGACGAAGTCTATCGCGCTGTGCAGAAAGGCTATATTCGCCCTTTCTCTGATATGTATGAAGCGGTGGAGAATGATCTTTATGGGCGTATTATTAAAGTAGAGTTGGAAGAAGATGACGATGAATGGGTTTACGAGCTAAAAATCCTATTCGATGACAGCGTGATCAAAGTGGAATACGATGCTGCTACGCTTGAAATGCTAGAAATCAAAGGTCGTAACTTCAATAAAGCGCTCAAACCGCAATAATCCATCAAACATAATAAGAAGAAAGAACATGAAAATACTTGTTGTCGAAGATGAACCTCGCCTAGGCGAACAAATTATCGAAACTTTAGAAAACAATGGTTGGGTACCTGAGTTATCTCAAGATGGCATTGATGCGCTTTATCGCGCGACGTCTGAAGAGTGGGATGTGATCGTGCTTGATTTAGGCCTGCCAAAACTGGACGGTTTAACAGTACTTAAGGGGATTCGAGATGAGAACATTAACACCCCTGTTGTCATACTCAGTGCACGTGACACCCTATCCCAACGCGTTGAAGGCTTAAACGCAGGCGCGGATGACTACTTAACAAAGCCATTTGAAATGATGGAGTTAACGGCTCGATTACGAGCTCAATTACGTCGAGCATCTGGTAATGCCTCCCCAGTAATGAAGATTGGGGATTTGAGCCTAGATACGCGTTCTTCGAAAGTTCTATGGCAAGGACAAGCGGTTAGCCTTACTGCATTGGAATACAAAGTGGTCGCGTATTTCATGCATAACCCAGAGAAGGTCATTTCGCGTACTGAGTTGGTGGAACACATTTACAAACAAGACTTTGACCGTGACTCCAACACCATCGAAGTTTTTATCGGTCGTATTCGTAAGAAAATCGCACCAAAGATCATTAAGACAGTACGTGGCTTGGGGTATCAGTTGAATGCCGAGTAAAAACAAACTGCCAATGCACGTTCTCAAGCGGCTAAGTATTAAAAGCCGCTTAGTGCTTGCAGCGGTGGTTTGGCTCACCGCAATGATCCTCGCTGCCGGCGTGACAATTCCAACTCAAGTTTATCATTACATGGTGGATGACACTCGTTCACAATTAAATGTCTTTATGGACGAAATAGCCGCTCAGCTTGAAGTTGACAGTAAGGGACAACTCTCTCTTTCTACTCAACTTTCCGACCCTCGCTTTAGTCGCCCTTACAGTGGTTTATACTGGAGCGCCTCCACAGAGACCAGCCTCGAACGCTCACGTTCACTTTGGGATAAAAAAATCACTTATAAGGGGCTTGATAAAAACGCGTTTGGTGCACGAGATGAAAAACTCATCACCATAAAGAAAACCCTTTATCTGCCCGACTATAACGGTCCTATCGATATAATCATTGGTGTTGATGAAGATCCAATTGAACACACTATTCAATCTCTCACCGGTCAATTGTGGATTATATTAGGCTTGCTATTCGCCGGCGTCTTAGCAGTTATCTTGCTTCAGATCGCTTGGTCATTGAGTCCCCTAACGAAGCTGCAAAGAGAGCTTGCCGAGCTCAAATCGGGCAACAAGAAGGGGCTGGAAGAAGAGTATCCAAAAGAAATTTCACCTCTAATTTCCGATCTGAATGCCTTGCTCTTTCACTACCAAGAGCTACTTGAACGAGCACGTAACCACGCGGGTAACTTATCTCACGCGTTAAAAACACCACTCTCCGTGTTAAAAAACGAAGTGCAGAGCTTAGCCCCTGAAACTCAAACGAGATTGAATGCGCCGATTAGTCAGATTCAACAACATATTGATTACCACTTAGGTCGAGCTCGTATGGCCGGCTCTATGAACATCCTATCGGTAAAATCCAACCCATCAGAACGCGTTGATGCGATCTCTATGGCGTTCGATAAAGTGTATGCCGTAAGAGAAGTCACATTAATCAATGAACTTGATTCTGAGTTGAACGTTGCCGTTGAGAAAACGGATCTTGATGAAATGGTGGGTAATCTACTAGAGAATGGTTACAAATGGGCAGCGAGCATTATTCGTGTCCATTCTACGCAAGACAAAGACAACATTCAGATCATCATTGAGGATGATGGACCTGGTATCCCCGCCGAGCAGTTATGCCAGGTAATCAAACGGGGTTACCGATTGGATGAAACCACCCCTGGCTCAGGTTTAGGCCTGAATATTGTGAGTGAGATGGCCCACAGTTATCGTGGCCAGCTTGAGCTTTCACAAAGCAAAATGGGCGGTTTAAAAGCCACCCTTATTTTGCAAAAGAGTCGAGCTTAAATCACATCCGGTGATAACTCTGAAATGGCACTTATCGATGTTTCATCGTTAGGTGCCATTTTTGTATCTGATTGCTGATTAGGCACATTTAAAGCAAGTGAAGGCTCGCTAATCAACAAGACATTCCCATCAGAGTAATAGTCATGTTGATTGTCCATCGCGACAGGTTGCGCCAACGAATACAATTCCCCTGCTAAGGCTAAATGACTCATTTCGATTTGATTTGCCAAACGGTCTCTTTCACTATCTACATTGGGATCAATCCGATGCAACACAGTCACAATACCGGAATAATGCGCTAATTTGAGTCCATCATCGTAACTTATCGCCCCAACCCAAACCGATTGATTTGAGCTTGCTTCGTGCCCTGCTTGCCACCAGCGTATATGCGAGCGCTTAAGTAAGCTTCCGGGTTCTTGAAACGCCATCGCTTGTGGTTTGCCATTCCAAAACAAATCCGACACAGGTGGCAGCTTTTGCTTCAACAAACTCACATAATTAGACAACTCAATGTCGTTTCTTGAGAAGGTTTGATTTTCTAACCAACCGAGTTCTTGCATTAAGGTTCTCGGTGATTCACCGACGTAGACCAAATTTACGGCCTGAGCGTCAAACACATTGGAACGTCCTGGATACACTTTAAAACCAAGCTCGTTAAACGCGATTGGTCGAATCTCAGTGGACTCGACTTGCTCAACATTATCGTCAGCAAGATAGAAAAAATGCCCGTAATTCGCAGCAACCAAACACAACACTAGTGCCGTCAGTGATTTGGTCCATTTACGTGACCAGTTCTTTTTCCACGCAACAACGGTAAATGTCACAGCCACCAATACCGAAGCAATAAGAAGTTTATGTTCGATTAAGATTAACTTTAGGGAATCCAGTGGTAGCCAAGTTTGTAAACCTGCAGCAAGCAAGTATCCAGCAATGACAAATTGCCCAACACCGAGCATCAAACCTATTGATGAACAGACGGTAAAGCGCTTCCAACTCACGTTCACTGAACCCGCCATAAATGGCACGACCCAAGCGACTGGGCCTAGTAGACGTGCAAAGATTAAAATGGCGTTACCACACTTTTTCATCAGCAAACGACAACGGGCAATTGGGCGCTTCGTCTTAGCTTGCCAACGAATCAGCTTTCTCTGGGCTTTAGAGCCCGAACGTTTACCAATAAAGTAACTGAGTTGATCACCAAGCCAACCACCCATGAGGACGGCTATTACGCCCCAGATGATGCCTTGGTGTAATTGATAGCCCGCGGCGAGCAAAAACGGCTCACCGGGAACAAAGAGATTTGGTCCAATCGTCGCATCTAGAAATGCCCCGAAGAACAGACTGATTGCTTCCAGCATACAGCCTCCAACGATCATGAGTGTTGATCTTTATAGTGACCGAATTTGTATTCCATTTCGTTGTTACGCATTTCCCCAAAGAAGAATCGACGTACATTCGCTTTGAAATAGGTCATGCCCATTTTAAAGAAACCATCTTGCTCCAAACGACGCGGATCGAATTCGAATGTCATTGGTAAAAAGCGGAATCGCCATGTTTTTGAAGCGCGTTTCACGTAATCACAATCTTCGCAAAGCGTGATGGATTCATCAAAACCGTTAAGCTCTTTATGCGCACGCTTGGTCGAGAAAATACACGCACCAACAGCGGTTGGGAATGTGTACTGGGTAATGAACAAGCCTGTATTAAACAAGCCATAGCCAAGTTTGTGCGCCATTGGTAATTCCTTTGCCCCCATGTACACACCGGCCACTTCTAACTTCGCATCTTCTAACTTGCTCATTGCACGACTTAGAAAATCGCTTGGCAAACGTACGTCTGCATCCAAGAAAAGAATGCGTTCGTATTTCGCCAACTCTGCCCCCGTGTTACGTCCTAAGCTGACACCACGAGTCTCCATTTGATGAACGGTAAGTTCCGGCAATGAGCTTTCGTAAGCTTGTGCAACTTCACGAGTCAAATCTTCGCTGTTCGAGTCCACCACAACCACTTCAAATTTCTGATGTGTTTGTTTAGTTAAATCTTCGAGTAGTCGACCAATACGTTTTTCTTCATTTAGGGTAATAATCACGATACTGACTGGGTTCATAATGCGCTCCATTGATGCTCTCGTTAGGTTTTGGACCAAGAATAGAACCGAGTGGCTTAACGGTTACTGAGGTCAGCATTCATTTTGCGTTCATTTCGTTAATAACAGATGTCGATGATTATCCATTCACAAAAATGATGCCTGTCGAGAAAGGGAAGAAAAATACAAGTAAAGGAAGGTAAATAGGTTAAAATCGCCTCAAAGTGAACAAACTTTTATCTAAGCGATAAAACTTGCACTCTTACTATCCAAAGATTGCTGTCTTTTTATTGATTAGGGTGCATTTATGGTTGCTGAACCCAGACCAGGATGATAGTATCCGCGCTCGCTTGAACAGTTCCTGTTTCAAGCTTTACCACGAACTCAAGGTCGCATTGTGGTTCGTGAAGTTTAATTTTTACTAATTTGAGAGTAAATACTATGAAATTCGAAGCAGTAGTACGTACTGAACTAGGTAAAGGTGCGAGCCGCCGCCTACGTCACGCTGGCAAATTCCCTGCAGTTGTATACGGCGGTGAAGCAGCAGCAGTTGCTATCGTTCTTAACCACGACGAGATCGTTAACCAAATGGACAAGCCTGAGTTCTACGAAGGTATCGTTCTAGTGATCGACGGCGCTGAAGTTAAAGTTAAGCCACAAGACGTTCAACGTCACGCGTTCAAGCCAAAAGTTGAGCACATGGACTTCATCCGTATCTAATTCCCTACCAAGGAATTAACGGATAAAATCCAAACCTTTTGCATAAAAAGATTATCGGACTTACCAACCGAGATATCTAAAAAATTCAAAACCCCGGAGCCTTACCATCTCCGGGGTTTTACTATATATGGCCGATGAAAATTCCCACGCAAACTCCAAACACAAGAGAGCCCCAAACATGGGAGCGCCATGGATTCGAACCAACTATGTTCGTGCGATGTACTTCACCAAAGTGAGGTCATTCAACACCATGCCCTCAATGACCTCTGCCTCCTCCTCTCCTGACCGCACAAAGCCACATTTTTTATAGAAGTTCAGCCCCTGTTGATTAGTATCCAACGCTTTAAGGCTGATTTGCATCACCGGTGTGGACAACAAACGCGTTTCTAGCTCATCAATCAATGCACTACCCGCTCCTTGCCCGTAGTAAAGAGGCGAAACATAACAACAAGTGACAACTGCTGTCTTATCCTCACTAGAATGGTTCGGTAGCTCGTAGCTGAGAAAACCCACTATCTCTTTACCCTTCTCTACCACAATCAAATTTGCTAATTGTTCTGTCATCACTCGTGTCCACATCTTTTCTCTGCGCTCAAGAGTAAACTGACAAATATAACTTTCAGGCATCAATCCTTTATAGGCGACTTGCCATGAATCGACATGAATCTTGGCGATAAGCCTAGCTTCGTCCCTTAGTGCGTTTCTTACTGTATATCCCATTGCGCGCCTTTCTTATAACTCTTAAGTAAACACTCTCTGACGACTGTATGCTTCAAATCCCAGTGATTGGCACAACTTTATTGAAGGTGTATTTTCAATGTTTACTCGATACCTAACTTTACGCTGTCTTGCCTTCACCTCACGGACTAAGTGAGCAAGCAGCCGCTTCCCATACCCTTTCCCTCTCGCATATGGAGAAACCAATATGGACAAAGATTCAAACGGTTCCTTTCCCGGATAACAATATGACGCCAGTACCGCAACGAGCTTTTCATTGTCGAAGATGCCATAAAAGAAATGACTATCCAGCTCAAAGTCCGCTTTTTCTATATCCTCACTACTATTCTGGCTTAAAAAGAATTCAAGTAATGAAAGATCGGATTCGATAGTAAGCGGAATTATTTCGTCATAATTGTTGACGTTATCGTCATTAAATAAATAGTAGTCGACATCGTCATAATCACAGAAGAATTGCTTATTATTTAATTTCCGTTCGATCTCACTCGGTTGAAAATGTCTTATTTTATTCCATAGCTCTTCGGGACAGGATATAAACGTCGTTGCATCGGATTGGTATAAAAAAACCGCAGCCTTATCGGAAAATTTTTTCCAATATCCAGGGTCGTAAGAGTAACCGTTGTACATTTTATCGATGGTTGTGAACTGCTTTTGCCAAGAGCAATCGATTTCCGCTGTGAGCGCGGCTGATTTTTTGAGCATCCCTACCTCTCAACATGCTGTACAGAAAAATCTTAACTATATGTTTCGCATACATTATAAAAACATGAATCTGGTAAAATAATAATCAATCCTTGGTTCATATCTCGCCAAAATGCGTATTGATTCACACTAAGAAAACACATTCAATTGAGCTGCTCACAATTTTAATAAACCACTTCGCAAAAACCTTTCTAAATACGATTTCTGTTTATTTATCGACATCCATTGCAGGCTTGTTATTTCCTTTATTCAACAAAACTATAAATAAGATATAGATCACTAAAGTTTCACACTAATTCCGTATATTTCACGCCGTAATAAAATCAAAATCACAAAGAAAGGATCCCTTATGAAGTTTTCCAAATCCCTCTTGGTACTTTCAGTCGGTATTGCCATGGTCGGTTGTTCTGATGATGAGACCATCATCGTTCAAGAGCCTGGTGGTGACGTAAACACGTGTTTTACTGCTGAATCATGTACTAAATTCACTGTTCTACATACCAATGACAACCACGGTCGTTTTTGGGAAAACAGCAAAGGCGAGTACGGCATGGCTGCACGTAAAACGCTTATTGACTCAATTCGTGCGGAAGTGGAAGCAAACGGTGGTGAAACCATTCTTCTATCTGGTGGTGACATCAACACAGGTGTACCAGAGTCAGACATGCAAGATGCCGTGCCAGACTTCGTAGGTATGAACCTTATCGGTTACGATGCAATGGCCGTTGGTAACCACGAATTTGATAACGCCCTATCAGTCCTAAATATGCAAGCAGAACTTGCTGACTTCCCAATGCTAGCTGCAAACATCTACAAGAAAGATGCAGACGGCAAAGTGACTGACGAGCGTTACTTCGACCCTTACCAAGTATTCACGGTTAACGGCCTTAAAGTGGCGGTTATCGGTCTTACAACAAAGGACACAGCAAAACTGGTAAACCCAGACAACGTTGCGACTATATATTTTGAAGATCCACAAGTTGAAATCGAAAAAGTGCTTGCTGAAATCGAAGCGAATGAAGAAGTAGACCTAGTATTCGCAACAACGCACATGGGCCACTACCAAGATGGTCAACACGGCAGCGAAGCACCTGGCGATGTTCTACTAGCTCGCTCGGTAGAAGATGGCAAACTAAATGCAATTATCGGCGGCCACTCTCAAAATCCTGTTTGTATGGAACCTGGCACTAATGATTATGCAGACTTCAAACCGGGTGATGACTGTATGCCAGATCGCCAAAACGGCACTTGGATCATGCAAGCACACGAATGGGGTAAATACGTAGGTCGTGCAGACTTCGAATACTACGATGACAAACTTCACCTAGCAAGTTACCAGCTAATCCCTGTAAACCTTAAAGCTAAAGATGAAAACGGTGATTACCAATTCATCGGCGAAGAAATCCAAGCTGATACAGACGTGAAGTCGACACTTCAACCTTATCAAGATCAAGGTCAAGAATTGCTTGACGTTAAAGTTTCTGAAACCGACGGCAAGCTAGAAGGCGACCGCAGTGTTGTACGTTCACAACAAACCAACCTAGGTCATCTACTGGGTGAGGCATACCGCACTTATGAGCTAGTTGAGGCTGACTTTGGTGTAATGAACTCAGGCGGTGTACGTGACTCAATCCAAGCTGGTGATATTACTTACCGCGACGTACTAACCGTACAACCTTTCGGTAACTTCGTAACCAAAGCAACGATGACCGGCCAAGAAATTAAAGATTACCTAGACGTAGTTGCAACGAAATCTGCGGGCTCTGGTGCTTACGCTCAACTAGACAACATCACGCTATCTGTTGATTGTGACGCAAGCGATGTCACTATCACAGACATCAACGGTAAGGGCTTCAACCTAGCGGATACTTACACGTTCTCTGTGATCAGCTTCAGCGCGGCTGGTGGTGATGATTACCCAGTGATCGATGTTGAATCAACTCAAATGACAGATGCTTCTGTACTGCGTGAGTTCTTCGTTAACAACCCTCAGATCTCTGCTGCAGACTTTGACAAGAATCTAAGCAATATCGAGTACTTCAGCAACGGTCAAGCTGTGAAAGGTTGTCCTGCTTCAGGTAGCTAATCTACTGAGACCTTGTCTACACTTAGATGTTGACAGCCATTCGGTTGCATAACAATCGAAACAAAAGCGTGTCAGACTGACTCTAAGACCAACCGGAGCCCAAGTGGCTCCGGTTTTTTTATTGGTGCTAAATCCCTGAAAAAGCAGCCCCTTCATAAATCGTTCAAAAAATGTTCATTTGTGTTATTGACGCCCATGTGCGGGGCTTCTATGTTTGATAAGGTCTTTCAAATAAGCTGATTCATTGACTAACTTTCGCGATTCATTTTTATTCGCGCAGCTAATGATTCTGAGAAAGATTTGAATGGCGTTACAAACACTGCTCTCAAACAATTTGTCTTTAGGACTTCAAACGACGGCGTTGTGCCTCCACGTGCACGCCAATGAGCAGCGATCTGGACGTCAATGTGTTCAAACTGCTGCCATCGAGTTCTGGAGGTCAAAAATGAAACGAGCCAGCAACAGCTACAGACTGCAACTGATTAAAGAAGTGGTAACTCGCAGAGAGCGTGAAGCATGTACTGATCCCATGGCAAACTATATTCATCAACTGATGGATGAACTGCCAACCAGTCGATTAGAGGTGGAGCAAAACCACCGCTTCGCCGGAAGCCACTTTGACGAACAAGCAGGAGGCTGGGTCAGTGACCAATGGTCAATGAAATAACGCCAACCACTTTTTCAGAGGTGGAAAATGGATAGGAGCTTCCCGGCTCTTATGGATAAGTATCTCAGACTGGGCCGGGAATAGTTGAATCCCACTATCAACTAAAACAAGTCTTGCTGCGGTGATGATCCATCCTGTGGCGATTCTGCTTTTGCCTTCCCTGCCAATACCTTTCTTCTATAGCGTTGACGACATAGCTTGATCACGTGTAACTGTTGTGCAGGGGTAAAGCTTAGCCAATTAAACCGCTCTTCTCTCTTACGCATGCATCCCTTGCAATACCCTTTTTCGTCGGAAGTGCAAATTCCAACGCAAGGACTTGGGACGGTAAAAAACTCCAGTTGCTCCATGCTCAAACCGTTCTATCGTTAGCTTGTTTAAATCCAATACGTTAATAGTCGAATAACTGTAAGAAATTTCTAAGTTTTCGGTGAATATCAATACCGATAATGGGATCTCTGTTATAAAATACGCTGTGTTTAAAAACATACGAAACCATAACCGTATGCTGACAAAAACAGTGTTTTATTACCTATACTTACCACGTTTTCTAAAAACGGAGTCAATAAAATGAAGCTTAGCCTAAAAACGTTAGTAGCAGCAATCTCACTTCCAGTTCTAATGACTGCATGCGCTAGCAACGGTGATAATGTGAAAGAAATTACGGCTCAAGATCTACAGCACCATAACTGGGAGCTGGTTCAAATCGATGGCAAAAACATTGCATCGGAAGAACAAAAGAAAGCCCCTCGCTTAGAAATTGGTGAAAACCTAACAGCGAACGGCAACGCAGGTTGTAACAACTTCTTCGGTCAAGCAGAACTGAAAGACAACCAACTGCGCATTGAGAAAATGGGTATGACCATGATGATGTGCGTAGGCGATCAAATGAAGATTGAAAAAGTAATGTCTGAAACGCTTTCTGATTGGAGCGACGTTACTCTGACTAACGACGGTCTAGTACTGAAAAACGCAGATCACGAACTAACGTTCACACTGCGTGACTGGGTAAACTAATCCCATATTCAGTTTCTAAGACAATACGTCTCTGAAATGACGAGTCTCTAAAAAAGCAGCCATTGGCTGCTTTTTTTGTTTCTAATGTCCGACAGATTGCTTCGCAAGCTTTTCAGGATCGTCATACACCGCATGACGGTCAATCATATCCAATGTGGCTTCGTTCATGCCTCTCACTGCGACAATCGCCCCTCCTTTTCGGAACTTCATGATGGCTTTATCAAGCGCAGATATTGCCGTGATGTCCCAGAAATGCGCATCCGATAAATCAATCGTGATGTACTTAGTGGCATTATCGAAGTCAAACATATCCGTAAAGCTATACGCAGAAGCAAAGAAGATTTGCCCATGCACTTTATGAATGGTGTGGTCGTTATCTATGATCACCTCATCCGACACTTTCATTAGGGTTCGACTCTGGTTCACATAAAACACACACGCCAATAGCACCCCGACTAACACACCTATTGCTAAGTTATGCGTCGCAACAACCGCAATCACGGTTGAAACCATCACAAGGTTTGTGGACAGACTGTTCTTACGCATTTCGGCAATCGAATTCCATGAAAATGTGCTGATAGAAACCATGATCATCACCGCTACCAACGCGGCCATCGGGATCTGTTTAAGGTAGTCACCCAAAAACACCACCATGATAAGTAGAAACACACCAGCGCATAACGTAGACAACCGCGTACGTCCACCAGACTGAATATTGATCATTGATTGGCCGATCATAGCGCAACCCGCCATACCACCAAACAACGACGAGACCATATTCGCAATCCCTTGTCCTTTACACTCATCATTATTTTCACTTTCCGTGTCTGTCAGCTCATCCACGATGGAAGCTGTCATCAATGACTCCAGCACACCAACAACAGAGAGTGCTAGTGAATAAGGGAAAATGATTTGGAGTGTTTCAAGGTTAAAAGGAATATCTGGGATCATAAAAACAGGGAGTGAATCAGGTAACTCTCCCATATCGCCTACTGTCCGAATATCAATATTGAACATTAGGGCAATCACAGTCACTGCGACGATACACACTAAAGGTGAAGGTAGCATTTTTCCTATTTTCGGAACATAAGGAAACATGTAGATAATGGCCAACCCTAATCCTGTCAGTGCGTAAACAGGCCAAGAAACATTGGTTAGTTCAGGCAGCTGCGCCATAAAAATTAAGATAGCCAACGCGTTTACAAACCCGGTCATGATCGACTTTGAGACGAAACGCATTAAATCCCCTAGCCTCAAATAACCGATCAACAGTTGAAGTACGCCAGCGAAAAATGAAGCGGCCAACAGATACTGTAAACCATGGTCTTTGACTAAGGTTGTCATTAATAGCGCCATCGCTCCTGTCGCCGCGGAAATCATTCCGGACCTTGAGCCTGTGAACGCAATCACGACACATATTGAAAACGAGGCGTATAGACCAACTTTAGGGTCTAATCCTGCGATAATAGAGAATGCAATAGCTTCTGGTATCAGTGCCAGCGCTACAACAACTCCTGATAAACAATCTCCTTTAACATTGTTGAACCAAGTATCTTTTGTAAATTTAAACATAATTCTCTCATAAACGTATTGCCTTAGTTGGTGCATTGCGCACGGTGAAGGGAGTGATGCAAACGCATCTGAGAGATCGTTCTAAGGCGGACTAATGAGCAAAAAGCACCTTCCTTTTCCTATTGATGGACCAAAAAATGAGGACAAACAACGAGAGTGCCCCCCAAAAGAAGTGTGCTTTATATCACTATAAAAATCTAAATTGTAATAAATTCTTACAAAACGAAGTCAACAGTCCTACAAAGAGCCACAAAAAAACGCCTCACAAAGGAAGCGTTCTTATCATCTCTATGCCTTATAGGATAAGGGATTATCGTAACAACCGTTTTTAGAATGACTGCTGAGAGTACCTTTCTCCATCAAAGCCACTTAATTGCTCATAAGCTTTGGAAAGAATCGCAATACCGATAATCGTCACCAAGAAACTCAACAGACTCATTAAGAAAGGAAGCTGTAAAAACGCAAGTGGTGACATAGCCAAACCAAACAGAAGCGGCACTATAATCACAACGCTCATCATGTACCAAGTATGGCCTTTGGTAAGGTTCCAAGCGTAAGGGAAAGAAACACCTTTACCAATCGCAATGGCTGGAAAAACCAAGACTAATCGACAACACACTACACTTAGCGCCAATAACGCAATAGCAGCAAGGGCGACATTAATCATCGCAAAAAGCGCAGCCACAGCGACCACCACTACGGTCATGACCAAGTAATGGCCGATAAACCACATTTCGATTTTTCCAAACGTGAAACGTCCCCACTGCGGCACAGACTGTGGACCTTTCAAAATGATGCTATGAACATTGATTGCAACGATTGCAGATAAAAGAGCCATCAAGACCTGAACAAGGATAGAAGCCACATCCCCTTGTGCTGAGTTAAGTACAAGATCCAGCATCAAAGAAAGAAGGATAGGTAACGCTGTTGCTTTCGCAATAGCCTGTTTATTTGCACTTAATGATGAGAAAGCGCTTTTGACGGTATCGACAAACATAGTTGGATTCTAATTAAGAGTAAGGTTTATTCTGGTTACTGATGTTATCTTCCAGATACTAAATGAGCAAACCTTTCCCTAATTATCATTAAGTTACCGTAATTACTTCGACCTAAATAGATTCATTTCCCAACAATGATACGCTTTGTTCACCGAATACGGCTTTGTTAGATTAAATGCCCGACTTTACGAATCAGTACAGCAAGGCTTTCCGATTCGAGTTTCTTCATCACGTTGGAACGGTGTACTTCAATCGTTCGTAAGGAGACACACAACAAGTCCGCCATCTCTTGGTTTTTCATCCCTTTAACCACTAAGCCAAGCACTTCTCTTTCACGCTTAGTAAGGTTCTGTAGAACTTGTTTTGCACCGAGCTTTTCACAGTTTTTGATCGACTGTTCCATAGCATCTTCAATCGCTAACACCAACGCATTGCCATCAACTGGCTTTTGGAAAAAATCGAGCGCACCATCTTTTAGCGCATCTACCGCCATAGGGATATCGCCGTGCCCAGTAAGATAGATAACACTGATTGGGCTAAATTGCTCATTCATGATTTGATGAACATCTTGCCCTCGCATCTCTGGCATACGACTATCAAGTAGCACACACCCTGCTGACGGTAAATCGGCTTCTTTTAGAAAATCTGGGCCACTACAGAACGCCTGAACCTCATAGCCATAGCTTTCTAACATGAACGCCATCGACTCTAATACGGGTTCTTCATCATCGACGATATAAAGAGGACAGAGGTTACGACTCATGACAAGTCTCCTGATACGGTAAAATAATGGTCACTTGGCAGCCAGTAGGCTCTATTGACCGAAAACGAATACTGCCTTGATGGGCATCGATAACATCACGACAAATCGCGAGTCCTAGTCCCAGGCCATTTTCTTTGGTGGTGTAGAACGCTTGATCCAGCGGAATATCTTGTTCTTCGATGCCAATACCGTTGTCCATGACATCTATGATGACCATTTCGTCACAAAAGCTTATGTGCAGGTCAACGTAGAGCTCCTTTCGCTTTGGCTCGTGACTCAAACATGCATCTTTTGCGTTGTTTAAGACGTTAAGGATGACTTGCTGCAACCCCGTTACGTCTGCAAAAATGGGTTGTACTTCACCTGAATACATCACCCCTAATTGAATGCGATGGCGTTGAAATTCATAATCCACCAGCTTCATTGACTCTTCGATGAGACTTGGAAGGTCAATCCATTTTTTTTCAATCGGAGTACGATGAATCAAGCTTCGTAAACGTTGAATGATGTCACTGGCAGAAGTCACTTGTTGCTGAATCTTATCCAAAATAGGCAACATCTCTTCGGGTGTTGTCCCTCGTTCCATGCGGACTTTCGCCCCTTGGCTGTAGTTCTTAATCGCAGCTAACGGCTGGTTAATCTCATGAGCAATGCTGCTGCCAAGCTCCCCAACAATAGTGATCCGCTGTGCGTGTTCAAGCATGCTGCTTTTGCGTCGTAAGTTATTCATGGTGGATTTTAGTTTTTCTTGGCTGCGTTGAAACTTCCATTCCAACCAAAAGTGGTAACCCGTCATAAGCAATAAGGTCAACAAAGATGCCATCGCTATCGCTTGGTTCTTACCCAACCATTCTTTGGCCTTTTGTCCCCATGATTTCTGCAAAGGATGCATATCCAAATGCTTGTAAACTTTATCTACATTGATACTCGGCGCAGGCAACATCCAACCTACATTATTCGCCGCTATTGCCGCAGGGTGCTCAGCAGGCATCGCAAATAGTGTTTGTGCGACCATTTGTCCGACATCAAAAGGCGTGCGTTCAGTCATTGCCATGGTCCAGTTTGGATAAAGAGGTGTACTGACTGCACAAATTGAATCGGCCGGACGCTTTTCGTTAAGTACTCTTAAACTATGCAGCTGGATACGGCCCTCTTTCGCCATATTTTCCAACGTACAAGCAGGAACGATCGCCACATCCAGATCATTTTTGATCACATCCAAAATCAATTGATCCGTTGGTGGACCTGTGAAATGGATTTTTTCAAAGAATGAAGAGTTGAAGTAACCCAACTTATCCAATTCATAACGCAGGGCAAGAAAACCACCAAAGGCTTTTTCAGACACAGCAGCGACATTGGCTTTATTGATGTCTCTAAGTGTTTTAAAAGGTGATTCTTCACGTACCACCACCACCGAAGCAATCGACTTATTTGGCAAGTCGCTGTAAGCGGTTTTTTGTGTGGCTAACCAATTAATAGGGTATTCACGAGCAAGCTTGGTCGCCTGCCCCGGGCTGGTCAAAATGAAGTCGAGCCAACCGTGCAGAAATGCGTCTTCCAGTTGGTCGAAATCGTAAGTATGTAAATTGAATTTGTATCCAGGGTTTTGCACCTCTAACCAATCCAAAGTCGGTTGCCAAGCTTCACACGCATGGGCGTGTCCGCGCAGTGCTAAAACACCAACATCATAGTCTGTTCTGTGTGCTTTTTGTTCACTAGCAAACACAAAAGAGGTAAAGAAAAAGAAGAGAGCACAAACGAAAAGAGTTAACTTTTGAGAATAATTATCAATCACTTACGAGATACTACCAAAACACCGTTGTGGCGCATTTTAGCACCACTCCCCCCTACTACTTTGTTGCTTTAGATCAATCCCACATCATTATTGTGGGAAACCACAATATCGCCATTTAAACGTTTTCCTCAGAATGCCTTACCCATAAAGGGGTAGAGGCACTTTACCTATTTCACACAATGAACATCTCTAACGAACAAAAAACGTTCATGTCGGCCTTTCCCCTTCAAAAGCATTCTAACTGTCGAAAAATCGAAGTTTCGGCACAAAAACTTTAAATTAAAATATGGAAGCAACTCATGAAAAAATCGACGATTGCGTTGGGTGTGTTGGCGGCTGTCGCAGCTGTTGGCTACTCAGCTTACAATACGATGTTCTCAGCAGAGGCCGTAACAGTGGATGCCGCTGCTCAAGAGCAGAAATTCACACAATACGCTCACCCAGAGCATTTCATTTCATCACAGCAACTGAAATCGTTAATGGACAGTGATAAAGACGTGGTTGTGATCGGCGCGTTAAACCCTATCAAACCAGATAATCCTATCTCTGGTTCTTACACTATGTGGCGTAACGATTACTCTGCGGCTGAAGGCGTTTACGATTTCGGCGGTATGAGCAACAGCACGGAAGAGATGGAAACCATCTTAGGTAGCTTCGGCGCATCAACGGACAGCACAATCGTGGTTTACGCGGCAGGCTCTCACCACGATGCTGCGCGCCTTTACTGGCAAATCCATAACCTTGGTCACCAAGACGTTCGTTACCTAGACGGTGGCTTAAACGCTTGGATGGGCGCAGGTTTCCCAACTGGCTCTGCAAATCAAAGCGTTGCAGCGGTTGAATACAAATCTCCGAACACGGAGCAAGACAACAATACGCTAGCAACGTTAGATATGGTTATCGAAGCGCAAAACAGCTCTGATTGGGTGATCCTAGATACGCGTGGTAACGACGAATTTAGCGGCGAAGTAGCGGTTTCTGGTGCATTTGGTCCAGGCACCATTCCAAACAGTGTTCACATCAACTGGACAAAAGCACTAAACGAAGACACGACTCTTAAATCAGCAGAAGAGCTGCAAGCCCTTTACGGCAACATCATCAAAGGAAAGAAAGTGATCGCTTACTGCCAATCTGGTGTTCGTTCTGCCCACACAACCATGATTCTTACTGAAGTATTAGGTGCAGAAGGCGTCTACAACTACGACGGCTCATGGATCGAGTACAGCCATGCTCACTACGAGCAGAAGAATCCTGAAGTGAACGTTATCAACGGCAAGAGCTAATAAACACGGAAACCGCAGTTAATGAACAATGTAATTTTTAGCCAAAAGCTATTCGACACCGCTCAAACTATCGTCGATGGCTGTATGGGGGATGCCGATCCGGCATGTCAAACCGCATGTCCAATGCACACAGACGTAAAACAATACGTTCGCATGGCAGGCGAAGGTGATTTCCAAGGCGCTTTGGATCTGATCCGCAGCAAACTATTCCTACCTCAAACGCTTGGCCGCATCTGTGCACACCCTTGTGAAGCTTCTTGTCGTCGTAATACTGAGTTCGGTCAGCCGATCAGCGTTGCAGGCATCAAGCGTTTTGTTGCAGAAAAACTGGATAACCAAGATCACTGGGATCTCAACATTGCTCCCCTAACCAACAAACACATCGCGATCGTTGGTGCAGGCCCAGCTGGTGCGCAAGCGGCTATTGAGCTTCGTCGTCAAGGCCACGAAGTAACGATTTACGAAAAGCTAGACGTATACGGCGGCATGATGCGTGTGGGTATCCCTGAATACCGTCTACCACGCGACGTTATCGACTTCGAATACAGCTACTTAGCAATGCTAGGTGTGACGACTCGTTTCGGTGTTGAAATCGGCAAAGACATCAGCTTCGATACTCTACGTAGCGAACACGATGCTGTGATTCTAGCTCACGGTGCACACGTAGGCTCTATCATTCCGCTACCAGGTCATGACAACGATGGCGTGTTCTCTGCGGTTGAATACTTGAAAGAGATTTCTGAAACTCGCCAGTTCCCACGAGCAGGTAAACGCGTGATGGTTATCGGTGGTGGTGACGTTGCGATGGACTGTGCGCGTTCTTCATGGCGTATCGGTGCAAGCGACGTTTACCAATGTTCGCTTGAGAGCCTAGAGAATCTACCTGCAAGCCAAATCGAAATCGACGAGTCGCTAGAAGAAGGTGTCGAGTTCAACGCAGGTTGGGGCCCAGTTGCTATCGAACATGAAAACGGCAAAGTAACCGGCATCACTATCAAGAAAGTAGTGTCTATCTTTGATGAGCAAGGCAACTTTGCGCCTCAGTACAGCGAAGAAAGCAAAACTATCTCTGTGGATACGGTTGTTTTCGCTACGGGTCAAGTTGTGGCTGACATCACTGGTGGCGCACTAGAACAAACTCGCGGCGGCCGTTACGTAGTCGATAAACAAACACTAGCTTCTAGCCTTGAAGACGTCTTCGTAGCCGGTGACGCGTGTGGCGGTAACATCGTGATTGAAGCGATGGCATTAGGTCGCAAAGCCGCAATGAGTGTAGAGCGCTTCCTAACGACTCGCTCACTGACTGAAGGTCGCGACTTCGAGCAAGAATACAGCTACTCATCTCGTCTAGACGTGCCACTACCAAAAGGTACGGTAGATACCCCTCGCCTACACGGTGAATTGCGTAACGCGGAAGAGCGTAAGCAAGATTTTGCACAAGTGGATTTAGGCTTTACTGAAGAACAAATCAAACAAGAAGCATCTCGCTGTCTGCAATGTAGCTGCAAGCTATGTATGACCGAGTGCATCATGATGAACGACTTCAGTGACTGTCCGAAGACCATCTTCTCTGACTTCGTGAACAACAAGTCAATGGACCCACTGATGGCTTACTCATGTAACGCCTGTGACCAGTGCACCATCGTATGTCCGAAAGACTTCCCAATGAAGGAAATGTTCTTAGGCGCACGTGCGGACTTTGTTAAGGCAAACAATGGTGAATCACCAATGCTGGGGCACAAAGCAATCAACATGCACCAGAAGCTGGGCTTCTCAAAAATCTTCACTATGGCAAAACGAGCGGTATCAACAAAATGAGTAATAAAGTATTTATGCCAGGATGCAGCTTGCCATCCTACTCACCAGAAGGCGTAGCAGCAATTGCGAGCTACTTAAAAGAAGTGTACCCAGACATGGGCGCAGTGCAGAAGTGTTGTGGTAAACCAACCGCTGCTATTGGCCAAACTGAGAAGTTCAAAGAACGCTACGGCCAGCTTCAAGCGGACTTCGATAAGCTAGACGCACAAGAAGTCATTGTGGCGTGTCAAAGCTGCTACGGCATAATCAAGAAATCTGGCGGCACACAAAAGCCGATCTCATTGTGGAAACTGCTTCCAGAAATCGGTCTACCAGAAGCGCTACGCGGTAAAGCGAAAAACAGTGACGTGGTATTCACCATTCACGACTCTTGCTCTACTCGCTACGAAAAAGAACTGCAAGACGGTATCCGCTGGATCTTGAACGAGCTTGGCTACAAAACTTCAGAACCAGAACACACACGTGAAAACACGCGCTGCTGTGGCTTTGGCGGCATGGTAGTGCCAGCAAACCCAGACGTCGCAACACGCGTAATCAAACGCCGTGTGGAAGAGTTTGAGACAGACTACGTGGTGGTTTACTGCTCGGCTTGTCGCGCATCCATGATGGGTGTAGGTACGAAATCTTGGCACATTCTGGATCTCATGTTCGGCCCTGTGGTCATGCAAGGTGATGAGCCGCCAGTAAACGTACTTGCTAGCCCTGTGAAAGCTTGGTTCAACCGCTACAAATCGAAAGCGGGCCTAATCAAGTGTATGTCTGTGTAGCTAAGTCTCTGTAGCTACGTTTTTGTAGCTACATCTTTTTAATTATTAGGTTTAAGTGAAGTTGAACTTATGAAATTCGTAAAAATTGCTCTTATTGTTGCTGTTATCGCTCTCGCTCTATTTGCAGCAAAACAAACTGGCATCCTTGAAATCATCACAGACATCAAGAGCCTACAAGATTGGATCGCAAGCTTTGGCGTTTGGGGTTACGCAGTATTCGTAGCAGCATTCGTGTTTGCGTGTGTTTTCCTACTACCAGGCAGCGCATTTACTATTGTGGCTGGCATCGTGTTTGGCCCGATCAAAGGCGGCATCCTAGCGCTATTCTCTGCAACACTTGGTGCTGTAGTAGCGTTTATTGTTGCTCGTTTCCTATTACGCAATACAATCATGAACAAGTTTGGTGATAACCCAATCTTCAAAAAGATCGATGACGGTGTTGCTGCAAACGGTACTAGCTTCTTGATCCTAACGCGTTTGGTTCCTGTCTTCCCATTCAGTCTACAGAACTATGCTTACGGTCTAACAAGCCTAAACCTTGGTACTTACGCCTTGGTTTCTCTACTAACGATGGCACCAGGTGCATTCATCTTCGCTTACATGGCGGGGGATATTGCAACAAACGGTGTGTCTGCAATGCTGCTAGTGAAGTTTGCGGTTGCAGGTCTTATCCTGTTTGGTATGTCTCTGATTCCAAAATACATCGCGAAGAAAAAAGGCATCAACATGGAAGAATTAGCGAAGTAATCCGGTCTATCCATTATTGACGCCAAAAGAGTGCGACTTATCGGGAGTTGCACTCTTTTCATTCATACCAGCTTGGTCATATTTTATGCCCCTATTGCTCACGTTTAAGGCCAAGAATAAATGCTGATCGGTATGACCTCACAAGGCGAGTAATTCTCTGAATCTATTGTCAAATTCGCGTTGATAATAAAGCAAGATAGATTACTATCCATCTAGAGGGAACGGAGCATTCAGTTGATGAATAGCCCTATGTTGAGTGCCGAAAATAAACGGTTGCCACTTCATAGCGGAACAAAGCTCCAAAATGAAAACAAAGATAAAAACACGGATTACGTATGAAAAAGCTACTTAGCACCATTGGCATTTTAACCGCCACTTTTGCCACCTCTTCCTATGCCTCTTCTAACACAGAAGAATGGCAAAAAATCGAACAACAAGCCGACGGTCAGACTGTTTATTTCCATGCTTGGGGGGGTAGCCAAGAGATCAACCGCTATATCCAATGGGCAGGCAAAGAGCTTAAATCTCGCTACAACGTGACGCTTAACCACGTAAAAGTCACCGACATTTCTGAAACCACCACTCGTCTTATCGCAGAAAAAGCCGCAGGGAAGAACAGCGGTGGCAGCGTAGATATGGTTTGGATTAATGGTGAAAACTTTAAATCAATGAAAGACAACCAACTGCTGTTTGGTCCTTTTGTTGATGGTCTACCAAGTTGGCAATATGTCGATAAAACACTACCGGTAGATGTCGATTTCTCTGAACCAACAGATGGCCTAGAAGCGCCATGGGGTGTTGGCCAACTTGTTTTTATCTACGATGAAGAGACGCTAAACAACCCGCCAAGTTCTTACGCAGAAATGCTAAGTTACGCAAAAGCGTTCCCTAACCGCCTTACTTACCCTCGCCCACCAGAGTTCCATGGCACTAGCTTCATTAAATCTCTGCTCATTGAGTTAAGTAACAACGATCCTGCACTGCAAAAACCAGTGACCGATGAAGCATTCAAAACCGTTACGCAGCCTCTATGGGCTTACTTAGATGAATTCCACACTGTCGCATGGCGCGGCGGTAAACAATTTCCTGGCGGAACAGCAGAAACCGTACAACTGTTAGATGATGGTCAGATTGACTTAGCTGTCACGTTCAACCCGAACGCGGTTTTCTCATCACAATCAGGCGGTAACCTAGCAGAAAGCACCAAAGCATACGCGATGGACGCTGGTGCACTGTCGAACATCCATTTCTTAGCGATTCCTTGGAACGCAAATGCCAGTGCAGGCGCGCAAGTTGCTATAAACTTTTTATTAAGCCCTGAAGCACAATCTCGCAAAGGTGATATCAACATCTGGGGTGATCCTTCAGTGCTAAGCAGCCAGTACCTAACCGGCACGGCTAAGAATACTCAACAGTTCAAATCTATCGCGGAGCCACACCCAAGCTGGCAAGCAGCGCTAGAAAAAGAATGGCTGAAACGCTACGGAAATTAATACACACCCATGTTAAGAGCGCTGTATCTAGTTATTATCGCAGTTTGTATATTACCGACCATCCCGGGGCTACTCGGGGGGGTGGTGTCTGCGCTCGGCTATGTACCCCCTATCGGTTTGCACCACTTCTCACTGGATGGCTTTCATGCTGTGTTTGACTGGGAAGGTGTGTGGACGTCGATTGGATTGACTTTTTATTCCGCCATTTTCAGCAGCTATCTTGCTTGTTTGATCACTTTCGCGATTCTTCAAGCCTCATGGGGCAGCAAGTTCTGGCGTAAGATTGAAATGAGTCTTTCCCCTCTTCTTGCTATGCCGCATGTCGCGTTTGCCATTGGCTTCGCTTTTCTATTCGCACCAACAGGTATGGGCGTTCGTGTACTCAACCAAATGTTTGGTTACGATCCAAATGCACAAACGGTGAATGATCTGGCGTTGTTGATCAAAGACCCACACGCACTGGGTTTGATCGTCATGCTTGCTATCAAAGAAGTACCGTTTTTATTGTTGATGAGCATTCCTATTCTTCAGCAATTAAAAGTTAAGAAGATTGAAAAAGTCAGCCATTCGATGGGTTACAGTTCCGCGCAAGCATGGTGGAAATGCGTTTTCCCACAATGGTTAGCGAAGCTGCGTTTTCCAATGTTGGCTGTTCTGGCTTACAGCTTATCCGTTGTGGATGTGGCGCTAATTATTGGCCCAACCAACCCTCCTACGTTTGCAGTGTTGGTATGGCAATGGTTTAACGACCCTGATTTGTCACTCCTACCAAGAGCGGCGGCGGGCGCGGTTGTGCTGTTTGCTATTGCAAGCCTTTTGATTGGTTTTGCACGACTCGTCGAATGGAGCATTACCAAAGGCTTTAAACGCTGGCAATACTCTGGTCGCAGCGGTTTCCGCTTACCGGGTAAAACCTTGTTTTCTCTGATAGCCCTACTCGCACTGTTAATGGTGCCATTGATGGTGGTCTGGAGCTTTGCACAGCGTTGGCGTTTCCCTGACTTATTACCAAGCCGCTACAGCTTACGTTTTTGGGAATACGAGTGGCAAAGTATTCTTGGCACGCTAGAGCAAAGCATGTTGATTGCGGTGATCTGTGCGTCTATTGCCCTTGTACTGGCGCTGATTGCTCATGAATACCGATTACGTTACCGCTGGCAGGTGCCGGGATACATCATTGCCGTGCCAATGTTGATCCCACAGCTTTCTGTGTTGTTTGGTATGCAAGTCGTCACGCTGTATCTCGACAGCAACGCGTACTTCTTCTGGGTATGCTGGGCTCACGTGTTCTTTGCGTTCCCGTTTGTTTATCTGTCCTTGGATGGTCCTTGGCGCAGCTTCGACAACGGTTTAACTCGTGTTGCCCTAAGCCTTGGTAAATCACCGATGCAGGCTTGGTTGAAAGTGAAGTTGCCGATTCTTCTGCCTGCCATTGCCTTTGCTTGGGCAGTGGGAATTAGTGTGAGCTTGGCGCAATACCTACCAACACTCGTGCTGGGGGCCGGTCGCATCAGCACCATAACAACAGAAGCGGTAGCCCTCTCAAGTGGCTTCGACCGTCGTGTCACCGCGATTTACGCAATTTGGCAAGCGCTCTTGCCGTTAATGTTCTTCTCTTTTGCGATTCTACTTAGTCGTTTACACGTTAAGTATCGCCGGTTGTCTATTAAAGGTTTACTACCGAATGAGTCTTTGTCTCGAAAACCTCGCCATCCGTAAAAACAATGGCGACACACTTTTCTCTGCCTTCAACATGACGGTAGAGAAAGGTGAAATTGTTACACTGATGGGCCCAAGTGGCTGTGGCAAATCCACCTTGTTGGATGCCATTGCTGGTCACCTGTCTTCCGAGTTCGACTATTCAGGCTCAATCACACTCGATAATGAAAAGCTGGATGCTTTACCTGCGCACAAACGTCAGGTGGGTATCCTATTCCAAGATGACTTGCTCTTCCCGCACCTTACCGTGTGGGAAAACCTTGCGTTCGCACTACCCAATTCAATCAAAGGGGCTGAGCGTAAAGAGCGCGCGATGCAGGCTTTGAAGCACATCTCGCTAACTAAACTTGCAGAGTCTTTCCCTGACCAAATCTCAGGCGGCCAGCGCGCGCGTATCGCTCTCACTCGCATGTTGTTAGCGAAACCGAAAGTTGCATTGCTCGATGAGCCATACAGCAAGCTGGATAAAGATCTTCGCGTACAGTTTCGTAACTGGGTTGTGGAGCAGCTTCAACAAGCCAATATTCCTGCTTTAATGGTAACTCACGATGAGGATGATATTCCTGAAGGCAGTCGGTGCCTAAACTGGCCTTGGGAGACTAGCCATGCTTGATAGCCTGAGTATCAAAATCATTAAGTGGCCATTGACACAGAGTGCGAAACTGATTGATAAATGTGGCGTGACGGCTAACCAAACCACGCTGTTTGGCTTCGCCCTTGGTTGTTTTGCCTTACCTGTATTGATAGCAGAGCAATACACGCTTGCATTAGCGTTTATTCTGCTAAACCGAATTTGTGATGGATTAGATGGTGCGTTGGCAAGAATTCAAGGCATCACCGATGCCGGAGGCTTCCTTGATATTAGCTTAGACTTCTTGTTCTATTCTCTGATTCCATTTGGCTTTGTACTAGCAAACCCAGAACAGAACGCCGTTGCGGGCGCGTTCTTGATCTTCTCGTTTATTGGTACAGGAAGCAGCTTCTTAGCATTTGCGATCATGGCGGGTAAACGTGGTATCGATAACCCTGTCTACAAGCATAAATCTCTGTACTACATGAGCGGTCTGACAGAAGGCACAGAGACCATAGGTTGCTTCGTACTGTTCTGTTTGTTCCCTCAGCACTTTGCCGTGATTGCGTACATCTTTGGTGCAGCGTGTTGGTTTACTACGTTTACGCGCATTTACTCTGGGTTTCATACGTTGAAGCCGTAAACAAAACTTCAAGAGAGATTCCTGATTGCGACGAAAGACCGCAGTCGGGAATCTCTTTTCAGCCTTCTCTCAATAAAGCATCCCACTCAACACCAGCGTCAGCACAATTCCAGAGACAAAACTCGGAAAATGCCACGTCCGCTGCTTAGCGCGGTAATACTCTTTTTGTAGGTCCTCTTGGTAGCTCTTTATGGCTAATTCTTTAATGTAGTTATTATGCATAACCTGTCCTCCTGACGTGTTTTACAGATGGAGGATAAAAGCTCAAGTTAACTTAAGGTCAACGGAAAAATTCAATTTCGGATAGTATTATTTGCGGAGGCTGAATCCCTCACTCCTAGCTCTTAAGTTCAATCAGTTGCACTTGTTTGTATCACAGTTCCGTTATGTCACTTGATCGTCGTCAATGGAACATCAATCTCTCACACCTTTCGATGTTCAAATGACATCAAGTTGCTAGCATGAGCCCATTCAAGATAACTCTGGGCTTGTTATGACTCCTACTGTCGACCACGTACTTCTCAATATTGCACTCAATCTGAGCTCAAATCGCTCTCATGATCAGCAATACCAAAACCTGATTGACGGGGTAGCACAAGTCTTCCCTTGTGATGCGAGTTGCCTGTTTATCTTTGATGAAGATGGCTTCCTAACGCCAGTCGCAGTAAAAGGTTTATCGAACTCAGTTCTCGGTCGCCGTTACTTTCCTAAAGCTCACCCGCGTTTAGATGCCATCATTCATAGTCGCGAGCCTGTTCGCTTTGATGCCGACTGCGCCCTGCCCGATCCATTTGACGGAACACTGTTAACCGAAGACCAGTGTATTGACGTCCATGACTGCATGGGCTTTAGCTTGTACCTTGAGGGGCAGCTTGTCGGCGCATTAACCATGGATGCGCTAGCGGTTGGCGCGTTTGACCATATCGACCCAGTCGCAATCGAAACATTCGCAGCACTAACGGCGGCAACACTGCGTAACATTGCGCAATTAAAAGCCCTTAAAGCGCAGAACCAGAAGCAAAAGAGCGTCACGCAAACCCTGATCCAACAGGCACGCTCACAACACGGTGACATGGTTGGCTTAAGTCCACAAATCAATCAATTACGAAACAACATTGCGACCGTTGCTCAGTCAGATTATGCAGTATTGGTAACGGGAGAAACGGGAACGGGCAAAGAGCTTGTTGCTCACTCTGTCCATGCTCAATCTCATCGCAATGACAAACCGATGATCTACGTAAACTGCGCCGCCCTACCCGAAGGTCTGGCGGAGAGCGAACTGTTTGGCCACGTAAAGGGCGCTTTTACCGGAGCCAATAGTCATCGTGCAGGTAAGTTCGAGCTGGCTGATGGCGGGACAATCTTCTTAGATGAAGTCGGTGAATTGCCATTGATTTTACAAGCAAAACTGCTGCGAGTTATTCAGCAAGGTGAGTTGCAACGTGTCGGCAGCGATCAGCATTTGATGGTTAACGTGCGCATCATCGCCGCCACCAATCGACAGTTAGAAAAAGAAGTGGAAGATGGCACATTTCGTGCGGATCTGTTCCATCGTTTAAACGTGTTCCCAATCAAAGTGCCACCACTTCGCACGCGTGATGGCGATATTCCAGTTCTCGCGGGATATTTGTTGGAAAAAGTACGTCAGCAATTTAACGCACCAAATCTTCACGTTCACCCTAAGGTACTGACTCAACTAGAATCTCTGCCTTGGTATGGTAACGTTCGAGAGCTTGAACACACCTTAACGCGAGCTGCGTTACATGCGATTCAACAAGGCGCGAGCACCATCATGCTCAATCACTTTGATACTTCACTGGCATTGGATGATGTAAAAAACACATCACATTACTTGCCAAAAGAGAGCCAACCAATGCGCGAGTTAGTAGAGAGTTATCAACGTGACTTGATTGAACACGCTTTGAGCCAAACCGGCGGTGTTTGGGCACAAGCAGCGGAGTTTTTACAAATGGATCGAGGCAACTTGTATCGCATGGGTAAAAAGCTCGGTATTAGCAAATAGAAGCCCCTACTTCGCTCTTTTCTCTCGAAGGAAAAAGTTATCTCTTGAACAGAGGGATTCCGGATGGCTCGCTTAGACTCGTCCGGAATAACGCTTAACACCAATGCGCATGGCTAACTGTCCCATTTGGTTTCTCGCTTTTCATTCCCTGTTCCTCATTCGTGACAATTAAACCGCTCTAGTCTCTGCTTTCTTCTAACTCTTTAAACTCACCAAGTTCTCAGCAACCCTATTGCGTCACTCCCGAAATCTACAGAGGCACACAATCGCGAATCTCTTACCTCCACAAAGCCGCCTTAACTTTTCTCCTGTTTAACAAGTACTTCCACTTTCGATTGTTAAAGCGTTTCCAGCGCGTTGCTTTTCTCATCACATCTGTATTTTCGTTGTCATTTGCACATCATTCGTGTTGTCACAATCACATCAACCACGCACTTAAAAAACAACAAAACCTTTATACATCAATAAGATAACAATTGGCACGTATTCTGCTCTAAAAGGAAAAACAAAACGACTATTACTACAATCACTGGAGAACCCAATATGTTCTGTATTCAATGTGAACAGACAATCCAAACCCCGGCTGTAAAAGGCTGTTCTTTCGCACAAGGTATGTGTGGCAAAACTTCAGAGGTATCCGATCTACAAGACGTGTTGGTTTACACTTTGCAAGGGGTTTCTTTTTGGGCAGCACGCGCGCTTGAATTCAACATCATCAATGATGAAATCAACCAGTGGGCTCCAAGAGCATTCTTCTCTACGTTGACTAACGTAAACTTCGATCCTGAGCGTATCCTTGAACTGACTTCTCAAGCAGCAACATATAAAGCACTGCTAAAAGACCAAGTTATGTCTGCCGCAACACTTGCTGAGGAAGTCGTATTGAACGTACCTAACGTTGCGAACTTCGAGCTACCAAACAGCGCAGAGGAAATCTTGGCGTTTGCTCCTCAAGTTGCGGTAAACCGCGGTAAAGACCAAGTACACGAAGACGTTATCGGTCTACGTCTGCTTTGCTTATACGGCCTAAAAGGTGCAGCTGCGTACATGGAACACGCACGCGTACTTGAGCAAACCAACAATGATATCTTCGCGGAATACCACGAAATCATGGCTTGGTTAGGTACTGACCCTGAAGATCTAGGCAAACTGCTAGACTGCTCAATGCGCATCGGTCTTATGAACTACAAAGTGATGGAAATGCTGGATCACGGTGAAACAGCTACATTCGGTCACCCTGAGCCAACAACCGTTAACGTTAAGCCAGTCAAAGGCAAATGTATTCTTGTTTCTGGTCATGACCTTCATGACCTAGAAAAAATCTTGCAACAGACCGAAGGCAAAGGCATTAACGTATACACCAACGGTGAGATGCTGCCTGCACACGGCTACCCAGAGCTGAAAAAATACCCTCACCTAGTGGGTAACTACGGTAGCGCTTGGCAGAACCAACAAAAAGAGTTCGCTAACTTCCCTGGCGCGATTGTGATGACATCAAATTGCCTATTGAACCCGAACGTTGGCCAATACGCAGACCGCTTATTCACTCGTAGCATTGTTGGTTGGCCGGGTGTCGCTCACCTAGAAGGTGATGATTTTAGCCAAGTAGTCGAGTGTGCATTGGCACAAGAAGGCTTCCAACACAATGAAATCGAGCACAACATCACGGTTGGCTTTGGACGTAACGCACTGATGAACGCGGCTCCTGCAGTTATCGACCAAGTGAAGCAAGGCAACATCAAGCACTTCTTCCTAGTAGGTGGTTGTGATGGCGACAAAGCAGAACGTAGCTACTACACCGACTTCACTGCAGAAGCACCAGAAGATACGCTAATCCTAACGCTGGCTTGTGGTAAATACCGCTTCAACAAGAACACATTTGGCGACATCAATGGCATCCCTCGCCTATTGGATGTAGGCCAATGTAACGATGCGTACTCAGCAATCCAGCTTGCACTGGCACTTGCGAAAGAGTTCGATTGCGACATCAACGAGCTTCCTCTAACGCTTGTTCTGTCTTGGTTCGAGCAAAAAGCGATTGTGATCCTGCTTACCCTATTCGCTCTTGGTGTGAAAGGCATCTACACGGGTCCAACAGCGCCTGCATTCCTAACGCCAAACTTGATTGCGATTATCCAAGAGAAGTTCGATATGCGTAGCATTGGCAATGTTCAAGATGATCTTAAAACTATCCTAGCAGCGTAATCGCCTCGCTTATCATGCGCCTCCTTAATTGGGGGCGCTTTTATCTATTGAGTACTCGACAACCAAAGAGATTGTTATGTTTTTTGAATGGCAAGGCAGTCAACCTGTCACGTTACGCTGTGTAGACAAATACCATGAAACTGCTGATGCAGTGAGCCTCAAGTTGGCAGACCTGTCAGAATCGCTCTTGTTTGAATTTAAAGCGGGTCAGTTCATCAACCTTGGCGTTGAAATCGATGGCAAGATGGAGTTTCGTGCCTACTCTCTCAGCTCTCTTTCCGGTGACGACTGCCTGCAACTGACGATCAAGCGTGTCGACGGCGGTAAGGTATCCAACTACATCATCGATAAGCTCCTCATTGGCGATACGGTTCAAGCGCTTCCTCCTACGGGTGATTTCAACTGCATTGATCACCCACCAATCGCGATCAATGGCAGAAAGAAAGCACTGCTCATCAGTGCGGGCTGTGGCATTACGCCTGTATTCGCGATGGCAAAAGAATGGCTAGGCAAAGACGCTGGGGTTGATATTGAGTTCCTGCACATTGCTCGTTCTCAACCAGAAACCATCTACTTTGATTTACTAGAGACCTACCATTCGGTTTATCCAGATTTCAATCTGAAATTGCTACTGAAAAATCGTGGTGAAACACTATACCCAGAAGGTCGTTTGAATACCGAGTGGTTAAAAGAACTGGTGCCCGACTTTAAACAGCGCACGGTTTATCTATGCGGTCCAAATCAGTTTATGCTTGATGTTCAAAGCTACTTGAGTGAGCTTGGCTTTGATATGGCGAACTTCTTCCAAGAAAGCTTTACACCAGCAGCAAGCGAAGAAACCGAAGTATCAAATGAATCAGCGAGTGTGTCAGTGCCTGATTTCGCCCAAACGATTGATGCTCAAAAAGGCCAAGTCCTTGCTGATGTGTTGGAAGGCGCAGGATTACCACTGATCATAGCTTGCCGAAGCGGTATTTGTGGCTCTTGTAAGTGTAAAGTTCGCAAGGGTAGCGTGTCTTCAACAAGCCAAGAGACATTGACCCCTGAAGAAATTGAGCAAGGCTATGTACTCGCCTGCTCTTCGACGATTGAATCCGATCTTGAAGTTCAGATTGGTTAAAGCCGTTAATACGAACATTAAAAAAGCGCCGTACTAGGCGCTTTTTGCTTATGGAAAAGTGTTATTAAACTCGGAAGTTTCTTTATCTAAACTCAGCTAAACAGTAAAACCTTCAGTGCAGCTTCGCTATCTACATCCATAAACTCTGGCGGGTTATCCAAACGCTCGCGGAATGTTAGCTCTGGCGCTTCTTCCTTCATGCTTTCAATCAAGAAATCGCTGGTCACCGATGGCGAGTTTACACACGCTAACACCTGACCACCTTCTGCCAATAAATCAGGCAAACGGCGTAGAATCTTTTTGTAGTCTTTGGTTAGTGCAAAGCTGCCTTTCTGGAATGATGGTGGATCAATGATGATCACATCGTATTGGCCCGCTTTCTTAATCTTGCCCCACGACTTAAAGATGTCGTGCCCCATAAAGCTCACTTGGTTGATGTTATGACCATTCAGCTTATGGTTCTCACGACCTTTAGACAGCGATGCTCTCGCCATATCCACGTTAACCACTTTATCTGCGCCACCAGCAATTGCAGCAACAGAAAAGCCACAAGTGTAAGCAAACAGATTAAGTACGTTTTTGTGCTTCGCATTTTCACATACCCAGTCACGGCCGTAACGCATATCAAGGAACAGACCGAAGTTCTGGTTACGTCCGATGTCTAGCTGGTACTTCAAGCCACTTTCTTCAACCACAGGTCGAGCATCTAGCTCACCCAACAGAGTTTCAGAAGGTGCGCCGTCAGCGTAGCGATGTTGAATTACGATCGTACGCCCTTGTTTCTCTGCCCACAGAGCAGATTCTGAAAGCGTGTTCAACCCTGCTTTCAATTCAGTAAGAAACGTCTCATCCACTTCTTTAAATAGGTTGATGATCAACTGACCTTGTAACCAATCACACGTGATTTGCTCTAAACCTTCAAAACGGCGACCACGACCGTGAAACAGTCGGCGAATTTCATTGGGAGCTTGTGTTAGCTCCGCTTCTAGATGCTGGAAAAACAGCGGAAGTTGTGATGCTTGCATCGAATTCTCTTATTCGTTTTCTTTGTGATGGTTATTTAATCGTAGGCCAGTTCAGCTCCCACGGAGAAAGCCAAGAGTCTACACCTTGAGAGACGACTTCATTATGCCATTTACTGCCAAGTGCTTTATGCTCGCGCGGGTCGCAAACAAAGCGATGAGTTTCATCTTGATACGGAAAGCACAACGAAAATGCATGCAAGTAACCACGGTCTGCTTCATTGCCTGCATTATAAATAGGATCGCCAACAATTCCTGAGCCAACTGATTTCAATGCCACGCGAATTTGGTGTGTTTTGCCAGTGTGCGGCTTACATAAAAACAGGCGCTCTCCCGGCTCTGCAGCGAGGGAAAAGAATTGGGTAATCGCGGGATTCGTTTTGCTGTTCACCAGTTTCCATGAGGAACGACGAGAGCGTTCCATATCACCCACTACTAGCCCTTGTTTCTTCTTAGGCTTTTTCGAGCCAATCGCAAGGTAGAACTTTTCGACTTCGCGATTGGCAAATGCTTGAGATAAGGCGCTTGCTGCTTTCGCATTGCGGCCGAGAAGTAGAATACCAGAAGTCATTTTATCGAGACGGTGGATAAGATACAGCTGCTCATCACCACTCTGCTTTGCTACTTCTTGAAGCAACATAGTGTCACCATCGTCTTTATGAACAGAGACGTTGGGATGTTTATTGATGATCAGAAAATCTGGATGGGTATGTAGAATGTCGAACATAAAAAACTGGCTCCACGTTTGGAGCCAGAAGTATACCGATTCTAAGCAATTAGGCGAGCTTAAACTTACCCACTAGAGCTTCCAACTCTTGAACTTTACAATTCAGGCCCTCAACACTTTGAGAGCTGTCATTCGCTAGTTGTAATGAACGAGCTGAAATATCACTGATCGACGTAATATCCGCGGCAATTTCTTTCGTTACAGCGGTTTGCTCTTCTGCAGCAGTCGCAATTGAGTTCACCATACTTTGAACATGCGCCGCACCAGAAACGATTTCCTCCAGTGAGTTCACTGCACCTGAGCTTTGACTCACGCCAATTTCAACCAAACGACAGCCATCCTCAGTGTAAGTCACCGCCTCTTGAGTACCGACTTGAATTGCTTGGATGATCTCACCAACCTCTTGTGTTGCCTTTGTTGTTCGTTCAGCAAGAGCACGAACTTCATCTGCAACCACAGCAAAGCCACGACCAAACTCACCTGCACGTGCCGCTTCAATCGCCGCGTTCAATGCCAGAAGGTTCGTCTGCTCTGCGATATCTTCAATGACTTTGATAACCGCACCGATTTTCTCGCCATGAGAACCTAGGCTGTTCATTTGCACCGACATATCCGACATTTGCTGTGATACTTGCTGAATGCTTTCAACCATATCAACAATAACAGTACGCCCTTGCTCTGCGGTTGATTCCGACTTGCGTGCCTCTTCAAAGGTTGCTGCGCCCTGCTCTGCTACTTGAGAAATGGTCAGACTTAGCTCTTCTGACGCCGTCGCGATCAAGTGCGCTTTGTCCGCTTGGCTGCTTGCACCGGAGACAATATCTTGACTGACGGTAGCCAATTCTCCAGTCACGGACTTCACTTCTTCGGATACTAACGATATAGAACCAATAAGACTGGTCAAAGACGCTTGCATCTTATTCAAAGACGTCGCGAGGTTTGCTAGCTCGTCACCTGATTTATCGTCGATAGGCGCTACCGTTAGGTCACCCTCTGCAACGCGCTGCGCCAGTTCATCCAATTTACTCAAGCGACTGGTAATCGAATTAGACAACAAGTATGCGATAACAGCAGTGGCAACAAGTGCTATCGAACCAAGCACATAAATCGTCAATTCGATACTGTTAAATGAATCCGAAAGATCAAGCAAAGCTTCACTAGTACTTTGACGACCGTCGATTGATGCAGCATCTAGGATAGACTCAAGCGGTGCTAGATTCGTTTCATAAAGTGAGCGAAGACGCGCGACATTCTCTTCAACATTTTCTAAGCCGAGATTGGACAGAACTTGGGATTCAAAGTCTCGTGTAAAATCGCTCATGTAACGCTCAGCTTTCTCAACGTTACGGTAATCTTCACCACCTACCGTCTCCAAACGTTTAACTTCAGCAATCGCTGCTGCAAACTCCTTTTTATTAACTTGATATTCAGCCTGAGCGCCAGAGACACCAACAATGCTTCCTAATGCATCGCGATAAACATCACCGGCCTCATCGATCAGAATTAGATACTGAACTGTTTCAGGAACATCGTCCGTTCTCACCTCGTCAGCCACTTTGTGCGAGTTCAATACTTCTAATGTAATAATCCCTATCATCACTAGCATGATCGCCAAAATGGCACCAAAACTCGCGTACAGTTTTTTACGAACAGACATTGTCACTAATAACCTTCCTTACCGTTGTCATGGATTTTCTTACTGGTTAATCCACATATTTACACATGCTTTGTAAGGGTTATCGGAACGTACCTCTGCAACTTGAGTACATTTTTTTGTGATCTACATCTCTATGCGAGCGATCTCACAATTACTACCCGTTATTAATATGAGTTTTCTCAATCCTATAAATTATGAATATAAAAAAACGGGAACCGATTAAGGTTCCCGTTTTCAATCAAAGTCTATTTGGTTATAACTTCTTAGAGAAGATACCCGCCAGTGCGATGATGCCGATACCCACCAGCATGATTTCGCCCTTACCGCTGTCGAAACCAGACTTGATACCCATGAAGGCTACGATTGCGATTGCCACTGGGATTACGTACTTAACTAGGTTGTACCATAGACCAAATAGTGGGAAAGAAACTTTGCCGTCGTTAGTGATCTCTTTCTCTAGTTCAGCGCGGTTTAGACGCCAGCCAGCAAAGATACATACCAACATACCGCCAACCGCTAGGAAGATCTTATCCGTTAGTAGGTCAAAGATATCAAATGCGCCCGTACCGAATAGTGTCGGACCAACACCACCAAGTGATAGCGATGCGAACACACACAGTGTTGCCATTACGACACTCGCAGACAGTACTGCTGTAGAACGCTTCAGGCCTTTCTCATCGATTAGGTAAGAAACCACTACTTCTAGCAGAGATACTGAAGACGTCAGCGCTGCTACTGTTAGACCAATGAAGAACATCAGAGCAAATAGAAGGCCAATTACGCCGCCCATTTCAGCAAACAGTTGAGGAACAACGACGAATACTAGACCTGGGCCTGCTGCTGGCTCCATACCGAATGCGAACATTGCTGGGAACATTGCTACACCCGCTAGGATTGCAACACCTGTGTCCATTGCCGTAACCATGCCGGTAGTTTGAACTAAGTTTTCCTTCTTCTTCAGGTAAGAGCCGTACGTCATCATACAACCCATACCTAGACTTAGAGAGAAGAATGCTTGGCCTAGCGCCGCCAGAACGACATTGCTGTCTACTTTCGAGAAGTCTGGCATGAATAGGAACTCAAGACCCGCCATTGCACCAGGAAGCATCAGACCTTTCACTGATACAACGATCAGGATAAGGAATAAAAGAGGCATGAGGATTTTACCAGCCTTTTCGATACCGCCAGAAATACCTTTCATAACGATAACGATGTTAAGGAACAGGTAAACACCCATCCACATTAACGGTTGGACTGGATCAGAAATGAAGCCGCCAAAACTGTCACCAATTGCTTCAGGAGCACTTAGTAGACCACCTCCTACTTTAAAGATGTAAGCAAGCGCCCAGCCACCTACTACAGGGTAGAAACCCATGATTAGTAGACCACTTAGCACGCCGATAACACCGGTAAACGTCCAACGGCGGTCAGTAGATTTGAACGCACCTACTGCTGAAAGACCTGTCTTACGACCAATAGCGAATTCTGTCAGCATGACGCTAAAGCCGATAAAAATAACGAATAAAAGGTAAATTGCTACGAACGCGCCGCCGCCGCTCTCACCTGCTGTGTAAGGGAACTTCCATATATTGCCTAAACCGACAGCGGAACCCGCTGCTGCCATGACGAAGCCTAGTTTAGACCCCCACGTATCACGTGGTGCTGCTGTATTTGTAGCCACGCTTTTTCTCCAAAATGTTTTGTTGTGTTTGCATAGAGATAGGCGTCTAGAATATGTTCGTGTAAAAAATAATGTACACTTTATAAGATGTTTGTATGACGCTCTATGTATGGCAAGTAAAGCAGTTTCAATTTAAAATTGGAACCCCGATCAGCACATTTATCGTACAAATGTATCATTGTTCACGCTAAATGCTGCTTTTTTACGCAAAAGTTAAGATTTCCTCCAACTTTTCACACCTTAGTAACAGAACGTCTCGTTATAAAATTCATTTCACGATACAAAATCATCCTCCTCTAGTGGTATGAAAATAGTTTCCCGTTCCGCCATTTACGCTTAATATCCATATTGGGTTTATTACTTTTGGCGACTATGGACAAGTTCTATCATTTTCTCACTCTAACTGGCATCGGCCTTTACTGGTTTTTGGTTGCTGGTGTTACGATCCGTGTCGTATTAAAACGTCGCGCTGTTAGTGTTTCTCTTGCATGGCTGATGATCATTTATATTCTGCCAGTGCTTGGCGTCGCTTGTTATTTTCTATTCGGTGAGCTCAACCTCGGCCGCAAACGTGCAGAACGCGCAAAAGAGATGTTTTCACCATTCCAGCGATGGTTCACTCAGTTAAATGACTGCAACGCGCATGTCCCTGAAGCAATGGGACGCCATATCTATCGTATTGATGAGCTGTGCAACAATCGTCTTGGTTTACCTGCATTAAGTGGGAACACGCTTTCTCTACAACAATCGCCTAACGAAATTCTCCACTCGATTATCGAAGACATCGAGAATGCTGAACACAGTATTCGCATGGTTTTCTATATTTGGCATCCCGGTGGTTTAGCTGACGCTGTTGCTTCGGCTTTGATTCGCGCTTCTAAACGTGGCGTAGACGTAAAACTGCTACTCGATTCAGCGGGCAGTCCACGCTTCTTTCGCAGTCATTGGTATAAAATGATGGAAGACGCAGGCATCGATGTTGTGCAAGCGTTAGAAGTAAAAATGTGGCGTATCTTCCTTCGTCGTTTGGATTTGCGCCAACACCGTAAGATCATTGTGATTGATGATGAGATCGCTTACACCGGTTCGATGAACCTGGTTGACCCAGCCTTTTTCAAGCAGAACAGTGGGGTTGGGCAGTGGATCGATATTATGGTGCGAGTCACTGGACCGACGGTAAATGTTTTAAGTGCTATTCATTGTTGGGATTGGGAAGTAGAAACTGGTGAGCGTTATTTTCCTAAGCATCCAGAATGTAGAATCGACAATAAAGAAGACGAGTTTCAGCATCCAATCCAAGTGGTGCCGTCTGGCCCTGGTATGCCAGAATATTTGATCTACCAAGTACTCACATTAGCCATCAACCAAGCGAATCGTTCCGTCAGAATCACCACGCCTTACTTCGTGCCAAGTGCCGATCTATTAGAGACTCTGAAAATGACCGCGCAGCGCGGCATCGAAGTAGAACTTATCATCCCACACAAGAATGACTCTATGATGGTTCAATGGGCTTCGCGGGCATTCTATGACGAGTTGCTCGTCGCTGGGGTGAAGATTTACGAATTCTATGGCGGGTTACTGCATACAAAATCAGTCGTGATTGACGAGCAATTCTGTTTGGTGGGTACCGTAAACATGGACATGCGCAGTTTGTGGCTTAACTTCGAAGTAACACTGGCTGTCGATGATGAAGAGTTCACAAAACAGATGTCGTGGCTGCAAGACAGCTATATAAAACAGTCCCATACCGTTGATCGAGATAAGTGGGAAAAACGCAGTATTTTCTCTCGCTTCTTAGAGCGTGTTTTCTATCTGTTTAATCCATTGCTGTAGCAAATACCCAAAATAACAAAACTTCCTCGAAAACCGACAGCCATAAACTGTCGGTTTTCTTTTTCTTATTCAATCAATGCTTCTGTTTTTCGACCTATCCTCGGAGGAGTCGTTTGAAGTTAAGTTTTCCCTTGCAAACCACCCATCGTCCATGTTTTAAATATTGAAAATCGTAAATTAGACAGGGAAATTTTATGTCAGAGGGCAAAAAGACCAAATTCGTTACTGCAGGCCGTGATAAGAAGTGGACGAATGGCGTGGTCAACCCACCAGTACAACGAGCTTCAACTATCGTGTTTGATACAGTTGCTGAAAAGAACCAAGCAATGATTAACCGAACCAACAAAACACTATTTTACGGACGTCGTGGTACGAATACTCACTTTGCTTTCCAAGACGCGATGGTGGAAATCGAAGGTGGTGCTGGCTGTGCACTTTACCCTTGTGGCACGGCCGCAATCTCGAATGCGATTCTGTCTTTTATCGAAACCGGCGACCACATTTTGATGGTGGATACTTGTTACGAACCAACCCGCGATTTCTGCGATACCATTATGAAAAAAATGGGTGTCGAAACGACTTATTTTGATCCTATGATAGGCGAAGGTATCCGCGACCTAATTCAGCCAAACACCAAGGTACTTTTCCTTGAGTCTCCGGGTTCTATCACTATGGAAGTCATGGACGTTCCGACTTTAGCAAGCATTGCACACGAAAAAAACATCATCGTAATGCTTGATAACACTTGGGGTGCCGGTGTGAATTTCTCACCATTCGAGCACGGTGTTGATATCTCTATCCAAGCAGCAACCAAGTACATTGTTGGTCACTCAGATGTAATGCTGGGTACGGCGGTTGCGTCTGAGAAATACTGGGACCAGCTGCGCGAACAAAGCTACCTTATGGGACAATGCGTTTCTCCTGATGACGCATATCTTGGTCTGCGCGGTATTCGTACTTTGGATGTTCGCTTACGCCAGCATGCCGAGAATAGCCTGAAAGTCGCACAGTGGTTGGCAAGCCGCCCTGAAGTTGATCACGTTCGTCACCCTGCCCTAGAAACCTGCCCAGGTCATGAGTTCTTTAAACGCGACTTTACTGGTGGGAATGGCTTGTTCTCATTCGTATTAAAAAGCTCGTACCCGAAAGCAACCACAGCATTGTTGGATGGCATGAAACACTTCAGCATGGGTTACTCATGGGGTGGCTTTGAGAGTTTGATTTTAGCTAACGAACCAAAGAGCTTTAACAGTTTGCGCACAGTGGCGAATCCAAACTTCGAAGGCACACTTGTCCGCCTGCACATCGGTCTTGAAGATGTTGAAGATCTCATTGCCGATCTTGAAGCAGGCTTCGAGCGATACAACGCACTCGTACTAGAAAAAGAAGCCTCTTTATAAGCATTCAGAACAATTATTAAATAGCCTCGTACTGCGAGGCTATTTTTTTGCCGCTCATTACAGAGTTACTAACCCATTGTCTTAATTAGAATTAACTAACATTCTAATATTCATAAATTCAATGTTAATCATATCTGTTGATTTTCTTTTGAGTAATCACAGATTAAAACAATGTGCCACAAACGAACTTCTCAACCGCAAAACTTATCTCCTATTTTATAAAACTCACAAGAGGTCATACCACAAGGAGATCGTTTTGAAACTCAGATTCATAACAACAATGCTTTTCGTTTTAAGCACCCTACCCTTTGCATCCGCCAACGCCAGTGGGTACACGGAGACTAAATATCCCATTGTTCTTGTTCATGGGTTGTTTGGCTTTGATACCTTAGCCGGTGTCGATTACTTCTATGGCATACCACACTCTCTGACCAAAGATGGCGCAACGGTTTATGTTGCCCAAGTGTCTGCGACCAACAGCAGTGAAGCTCGCGGCGAGCAGCTATTAGCACAGGTTGAAACGCTGCTTGCTGCAACAGGTGCACAGAAGGTCAACTTGATTGGACACAGTCACGGTGGCCCAACAACACGTTATGTCGCCTCCATACGCCCAGACTTAGTAGCATCCGTTACCAGTATCGGAGGAGTAAATAAGGGCTCTAAAGTTGCAGATATTGTGCGCGGTACGGTGCCTGAAGGCTCTATCAGTGAAGGCGTGGCTGTGAAGTTGGCAGAAGGGCTCGTGACATTGATTAACCTACTTTCTGGTGGCACAGACCTAGACCAAGATCCATTGGCCTCTTTAGAAGCTCTAACCACCGAAGGTTCTTTGGCTTTCAACCAGTATTACCCAGAAGGTATCCCTACCAGTGAATGCGGAGATGGTGATTTGTTGGCATCGAATGGCGTGTATTACTACTCATGGACGGGCTCTTCGAACTTTACCAATCTATTTGACCCTACTGACGGCGCAATGGTCGTCTTAGGCTTGGCATTTGATGGTCCGAACGATGGCCTTGTCGGGACATGCAGTACTCACCTAGGTAAGGTGATTCGAGACAACTACAAGATGAATCATCTAGATGAAATCAACGGATTGCTTGGTATTCATCACTTGTTCGAAACTGACCCAGTCACACTGTATCGTCAGCATGCAAATCGCTTGAAACTGCAAGGTCTATAAAAAGGAACTTATCATGAAGAATGCCGCTCTTGTCATTGTGTCCGTTGTATCACTCATTAGTGTAGGAGCGGTTTATTTGTATCAACCTCAGTCAGCGCAGCCAATAAAGGCGCATTCACAACAAGACACTACAGTTGATCTTTCCTCCCAGAAAGACTTCTTTGAGTACTCATTGAGCAGTCTTGGGGAGCAAAGCCTTGCAGAAATCAAAGCCAACGTAGAAGCCGGAGAATCACAATCAAACTCACTGGATATCAACGCAGAATTGTTCGAAACCTACCTCGCCTACAAAGAAGCGTTATCCAAGCTAGAATCGTTTGAAGGAAATTCATTGTCATTGATGGAGTTGAAACAACTGAACAACGCCATCTTGTCGATACAGAGCGAATTTTTTACTGACGAACAAGTCGCTCAACTTTTCGATGAAGAAAATCGCTTACGTCAGTTAGCAATAGATAAACTCGCCATTCGGGAAACCCAATTAGACGCTGACTCTCAAAAACAAATACTCGAAGAAAACCTCGCCTCTCAACCTGAGTACATTCAACAAAGTGAGCGCAATAACGTGCTAGTGATTGAACTAAATCAGACCTCAGAAATGACTGCACAGGAGAAGTATTTGGCTCGTATTGATTTGGTGGGCGAAGAAGGCGCCGAACGACTACAGGCTTTGGACGAGCAACGAGCCTCGTTTAATGCATCACTCAACGAGTATTTAGAGAAACGGGCGGAGATCATCAACAATGATTTCCTCGGCGAAGAAGAAAAGAAAACAGAAATCGCCGGATTAAGAGAGCAAAGCTTCGAGCAAAACCAATGGCGTCGCGTCGAAGCTTTAGAAAGAATTCATGATAGTGAAGCGAACAACTAGTTCGATGTCTAGTTAGGCTTTTTAGGACAACCAACAATGTGGTCGTCGACCATGCCTACGGCTTGCATAAAGGCATAGCAAATGGTCTCACCAACAAACTTAAATCCTTTCTTTTTAAGGAATTTGCTCATCGTTTTGGACTCTTCTGTCGATACTGGCACTTGGCTCATATCTGTCCAGTGATTCACAATTGGCTTGCCATCGACAAATTGCCATAGCGCAGCGGAAAGGCTTCCGTATTCTTCGATTAATTGTTTGGCTGCTTTGGCATTGCTAAATACCGAGTTGATTTTACCGCGGTGCTTAACTACGTCGAAGTTCTCAACGATGAACTCTGTACGCTTTTCATCGCGTTGAATCAACTTCTCTAAGTCATAGTGCTCAAACGCTTCACGATAGCCTTCTCGCTTTTTCAGAATCGTAATCCAACTCAAGCCGGCTTGCGCGCCTTCTAGCGTAATGAACTCGAATAATACGTTGTCATCATGAACAGGCACTCCCCATTCCGCATCGTGATATTCACGTTCAAGTGGGTGGTTCATCGCCCACGCACACGTTCTATGTTCCATACTTTTATCCTTATAAAAACGCCCCTGACAATCGGTCAGAGGCGTTTTTCAAACTTAACTGAGTTAAGCGGTTACTTTGGTAATGCTACTCTGTGGAATAGACGATACAACACTGGTACAACAATTAGTGTCAGTACGGTCGCAAAACCCAAACCAAACATGATGGTTACTGCCATTGGTTTGAAGAAGATATCCGGTAGTAGAGGAATCATACCAAGAATGGTAGTGATTGCCGCCATACATACCGGGCGCACACGACTCACCGCGGCATCAACTACGGCATCGTACGCTTCTTTACCCGACTTCATCTCAATCTCGATCTGGTCAAGCAGTACAATACCATTCTTCAGAACCATACCAGACAAGCTCAAGAAGCCCAGCAGCGCCATAAAACCGAATGGTGTATTCAAGGCCAATAAACCTGTCGTCACACCAATCAATGCCAGAGGCACCGTTAACCAAACAATCAAAGGTTCTTTGATTGAGTTGAACAAGAAAATGGTGATCAAGAACATGAACAAGTAACCCATCGGCATCGTGGTGAACAACGATGCTTTAGCATCACCAGAAGACTCATATTCACCACCCCACTCTAGAGAGTAGCCTGGTGGCATTTCGATCGCTTCAATCTGAGGTTGTAGGCGTTTTTGCAATGTTGCCGCCGTCTCTTCACCCAAGATATCTGGATCTGCCATCACCGTTAGCATACGCTTGCGGTTCTTACGCACAATGATTGGATCTTCCCAACGCATATCGTAACCCATGGTCACTTGTTGCAATGGAATAAACTCACTCTGTGCTGGACTCCAAATCTTCATCCCTTCGATGTTGCGAATATCGATACGCTCATCTTCTGGTAGACGAGCAACAATTGGCATTAGCGTTGTACCATCTCGGTAAAGACCGATGCTCATGCCCGAAAACGACATTGAAAGGAAATCGTCCACATCTGATTTGGTGATACCGTAACGGCGTGCTTGGCTTTCATTAAACTGAGGCTCAAGTACCTGAGTACGTTCACGCCAATCATGACGAATGTTTGTTGCACCTGGGTCGGCGTACATCACATCCATCACTTGCGCAGCGATAGTACGTAGCACTGTTGGATCAGAACCGATAACACGTGCTTCAATTTTCGCACCGCCACCAGGGCCCAATTCAATTTGTTTCAGCTTGTAGTTGATCTCTGGATAATCAGATTTCAAATGCTCTCTAAAACGTTCCATTAACGGGGCTAGTGCTTCGTAGTTATCAACTCGAGTAGTGATCTCACCATAAGCCGCGTAGCTTTTTTCTGGTGCGTAGGTCAGCATGAAACGTTGCAAACCTTTACCCGCCGTCGTCGTGATGTGGTCTACATGGTCCTGTTCTGCCAACCAACCTTCTAACTCCTGCAACGTATCGTCAGTCGCTCGAATATCGGTGCCTTCCGGTAACCAAACATCCAATTGGAAGATAGGTGTCGTTGAAGATGGGAAGAATGCTTGTTTCACGTGCGTAAAGCCGTAAACGCTCGCGGCCAAACCTGCCACCAAAACAACCACGGTGAACCAAGCTCGGCGCATACAGAAGCTAAGGAACTTCTTGTACATGACAAAAACAATACCGTTGTATGGGTCGTTGTCTTCGCCTTCACCACTTTTGATTTTCTGCCCTTTAAAGAAGATATCAGCAAAAAATGGTGTTAACGAAATCGCCGTAAACCAACTTAACATCAGAGAGATAAGCAACACGGTAAACAGGGTGCCACAATATTCACCCGTCGAGTCTTCTGATAAGCCGATTGGTGCAAACGCCGTCACCGCGATCACCGTTGCACCCAATAGCGGCCATTTAGTTTGCGTTACAATATCCGTTGCAGCTTGCAGTCTCGTTCTCCCTTTCTGGGTACCTATGAGTATCCCTTCCACGACAACGATGGCATTATCCACGAGCATACCTAGAGCAATAACCAAGGCACCTAACGAAATACGCTGCAAATCGATGGCCAGATACTTCATGAAGATGAAAGTGCCAAGCACGGTCAAAAGCAGAATTAGACCGATAAGCAGACCCGAGCGCAGCCCCATGAAAAACAGCAAAACGATAATTACGATACCAACCGCTTGAGCTAGGCTGATAACGAAGCCGCTCACTGACTTATCTACTTCTTTCGGCTGGTTGTAGATTTCTGAAATTTCAACACCAACGGGTTGTTGGTATTTCAGTTCTGCAACACGGCGATCAAATGCTTTACCCACTTCCACAACGTTCACACCTTGAGCGAATGAGACGCCCAAGTTCAACGCCAGTTCACCGTTGTAGTTGATGATGTTCGTCGGGACTTCCATGTAGCCACGTTTAATTTCAGCAACGTCTTTTAAGAAGATAAGACCTTGAGCACCTGATTCCGTGATCAACAAATCACCTAGCTCATCAACACTTTGGAACTCACCCGTCGGTTGAATACGAATGTACTCATTACCAATTCGAATTGCACCGGCATCGGAAACGACGTTTTGAGTCGAAAGTAAATTGAAAACCGTATTTGGTGATAGGCCAAGACTGCTCAACTTCTTCATCGAGATTTCAATGAAGACTTGCTCTTGTTGCTGGCCAGAAACCGAAACTTTGCTGACGCCGTCAACAAGTTCGAGTTCCCGCCTTAAATAATCAACATAGTCGAGCAACTCTTTGTAACTGTACCCATCACCAGTAACCGCGAGCAAAATACCGTATACGTCGCCAAAGTCATCGATAACCGATGGGTCATTTACACCCGGAGGCAGGGAGCCCTTTAAGTCATTTACTTTTCGACGCAGTTCATCCCATATCTGTGGTAAGTCATCTGGACCATAGTTGTTTTTCATGGACACGGTGATTTGCGACAAGCCTCGACTGGAGATGGAATTGACCTCATCAACATAAGTCAGCTGTTGAATCGCTTTTTCTATCGGATACGTTACCTCTTCCTCAACCTGTTGAGGCGTTGCGCCCGGATAAGAAGTAACAACCATTGCATCTTTGATAGTAAACGCAGGATCTTCTAAGCGTCCCAAGCCAAAGAATGCTGACACACCGCCGATCAAAAAGATCAGCGACACCATCCAACTGATAACACGGTTGCGAATAAAATAGGCCGCAATGCCAGTTACGTTATCGTCATCTTGAGGCGCAGTATTTTTTTGTTCACTCATTGCGTTGCCTCCTGCTTAACCACTTCCACTTTTATGCCATCTCTTAATCGGGATACACCAGCAACAACGACTTTGTCATCAAGTTCTAGGCCATCAAGAATCTGAACTGAGGTTTGTGACGCTTTACCTGCACGCACTTGTTTGCGGCTCACGGTATTATCATCATTCAAAACCCAAACGAATTTATTTTCACGGCTCAGATCATCTCCATCGGCATTAAAGATCGCTTCAATAGGAACGTTAATGCCGACGTTAAGCTCAAGACCCACCTTTTCATCTTTCGATGTCACGTCTACCGCCATACCATCAAGAATGTATTCGTTTTCCGGCATTGGCAGTGATAGCGTCACCGTAAAGGTGCCTGTATCAGGGTCAGGTTCTGTCGTGAACTCTTTGATTTTCGCCTTGTATTCATTGCCACTTGGCACACGAACGACAGCATTAATTGCCGTCAAACGCTCTTCAGTAGGAGGTTGGTTCACGTAAAGACGATCGGGGAGCTGAATAAGGACTTCGACGCGATCAACACTGTGAATGTTAACGATATATTGACCAACTTGAATATTTTCAAATTGATCGACATTAACGCGGGAAATAATGCCGTCGACTGGCGCTTTAAGCTCAGTGAAAGACAAACGCAACTTAGCCAATTCAAGCTCAGCGAGCGCGATTTGGCGTTGTGCCGCAATCTCATCAAATTGGGACTTAGCTAATAAACCTTTTTTAACCAGCGGTGCAGAACGACGATATTGGCTGTCTACCACAGAAAAACGCGCAGATGCGTTATCTACGTCCAATTGATAATCGGTTGGGTCAAGCCTAGCAATGACATCACCTTTAATGACCTTATCGCCTTCTTTGACCAAAACACGGCTTACCTCGCCTGCCACACGGAAACTCAAATGTGAACGATCGGCAGCGTTGGCTATCGCAGGAAAATATAAGTTGTCATCAACGCGCTGCCCTTCTAAAGAAGCAACACGAACACGAGGGGTCTCCAATTCTCTTTCTGGGCCTTTTTCACCACAGCCTGCAAGTAACATGGCAGAGCAAAGCGTGGTTAAAGCTATGATTCCTTTCATACTATAATCCTCGCTCCTTAACCCACTCACGAACCTTAATACCCGGCTCAATGACATTGACACCGGAGATGATGATTTGATCTCCATCCTCTAGCCCTTTTTCAACTTGCTGCTTGTCGTTCAAAGAAACCGAGACTTTTTCAACAATGCCTTGATCATTAACACGCCAAACGCAGGTTTTGCCATCTTCGGTAAACAGGGCTGAATCAGGAATTTTAGTCGCACCCGCGTTTTCAGACACAAGATGAACATTACCGGACATTCCTGGTAGGATGCCAACACCCTCAGGACGCTCCATTACCATTGTAACTTTGTAACTGCCAGTTTTAGGATCGGCTTCGGTATCAATTTCTTGGAATGTCACCTCAAAAGCGCGCTCAGGAAACGCATCAAATGTCATTGATGCATAAGCATTCGCACCCTGTGTGAATTTGCTGAGTAGATGATCAGGAAGCTGGAACAACACCTTCATGACTTGATTGGTTTGAATATTCATGACGCCTTCTTTTGCCGCCACATACTCATGGTTTTCTGCTGGCAGATACGAAATCGTGCCATCGTAAGGCGCAACAAGCTTTGTGTACCTCAGGTTAGCTTTGGCCTGATTCCACTGAGCTTTAGCTGAATTGTGATTGGCTTTCGCCGCATCGAAGTCTTGTTCCGAAACCACTTGCTCTTTACGAAGCTTTTTCGAGCGTTCGTATTGAACATCAGCAAGGGTGTAATTTGCTCGGGCTTGTTTTTCGAGTAGCGAGTATTCGTCAGGGTTGAGTACGGCAAGCACATCACCTTTATTCACCATTTGTCCGGCATTGACTTCGATCGATTGAAGCAAACCAGGCACTCGGAATGCGAGAACGGCTCGGTCTCCGGCTTCTGTAGTGGCAGGAAAGTGTCTTTCAAACTGTGCATTGCCTACAGTGACCGTAAAGAGTTTAGCGGGCCGAGATTCCGGTTCTGGGACTGGTGGTAGCTCTTTTCCACACCCAGAGAGAACCGTCATGACAGCGATTGGAATAAGCGCTTTTCTCATGTTAATTCATCCATTTAAGATCCATTCCTTTTAAGGTAGATGAATTTATGGTGTTCTTCTAGAGCATCGGAGCAAAAAAATTCTTTAAAAATAGCAATTTGAGACAAAAACAAAGCAGACCGAAGCCTGCTTTATCAATAAAATCATAATTAATCATCAGAGCTTATTAAATTCTCTGTTTACGCGATATGCGTCGGATGTGACATACGCTTCCATACTACGGATTTTTCCATCAAGGCGGCCAAAGTCACTTTCTAAAACACTCAACAGTTGGTCTGGGCTCTGGCCTTTCTGCCATGGTTTGCTCTTCAACGTATGCTCTTGGCGTGACTTGATATTCTCAGTATAAGTTACGGGCTGCTTTTCCAACATGAATGTCATCGCAATATAAGCCAGCAACACGAGAAAAGTACCACCAAGTAAGGCTGCCGATATCACGACGATCCGAATCAACCAAACTTCCGCACCAAAGTAGTTCGCGACTCCGGCACACACACCGGAGATTTTGCCATTAACAGGGTCGCGATACAGCTCTCGTTTAATCATACTTTCGTCTCCACGTTGGGGATTCTGCATCTAAGATACGCTCCAATGTTTCAACGCGAGATTGCATCGCCTCCGCTTTTTCAGACAGTACCTGAAGACGCTCTAGATCTTGGCCCGACAGTGCACTATCTGCTTTGCGTTTGCTGCGATAGTGTAAGAAGAGCCATAGTGGAGCGACAAAGATTAAAAAGACAATCAATGGTCCAGTAATAATAAATGTCGACATGAATGGCTCCTTTCTTATTTATCGTTCGATGACATCTGTTCTTTCAGTTTTGCCAACTCTTTTTCAATTTCATCTTGTGCTTGCAGCTCTGCAAACTCTTGGTCTAACGATTTAGCATTACCAGTCTTTGCGTAAAGATCCGCTTCTGCTTCCATCTCATCAATTTTACGAGAGTATTGTTCAAACTTTGCCATCGCTTCGTTTGTACGACCTGCGTGCAATTGTTTTTGAACATCACGTCGGTTAGAAGCCGTTTGGTTACGAATCGCAAGCGCTTGTTGCTTCGCTCGAGTTTCTGTAATTTTGGCTTCCAACTTACCGATTTCACCTGTCAATTTTTCGATGGTTTCTTCAACGAGTGTTTGCTCAGTGTGAAGGCCTTTAATTACGTGCTCAAGTTTCTGCTTTTCAATCAAAGCGGCACGCGCTAAATCTTCACGCTCTTTTACTAGTGCAAGGCTCGCTTTTTGGCCCCACTCAGTAATTTGCTCTTCTAGTGCTTCCACTTTGCGAGCCAACTCTTTTTTGTCTGCAATCGCTTTAGCCGAGTTGGTACGCACTTCAACAAGTGTGTCTTCCATTTCTTGAATGATAAGACGGATCATTTTTTCAGGATCTTCCGCCTTGTCTAGCAATGCACTGATGTTTGAGTTAACGATATCTGCAAAACGAGAAAAAATACCCATAACGGAACTCCTCTTTCTTCCTATTTAAACTCGACAAGGTGGTCATTTACCTTGTGTCTCCCTTTACCTATATCAAGTAGTATGCCAACTTTATTTTTCTTTACTAAACAACAAGTTAATCATTTTGTTGTTGTAGCACACTGATATGCTATGATGTTTTTTACCAACAGTTGGTAAATTTCACCAACTTCAATACTGTAAATCATGGTCAGATAAAAAATAAGAAGGACTTTATGAAGCAGAACCTAATCGGTGAATCACCCGCCTTTCTCTCTGTGTTAGATAAAGTATCACAAATCGCGCCGATTGAACGACCAGTCCTCATAATCGGAGAACGAGGCACAGGTAAAGAACTCATCGCACAACGTTTACACTATTTATCAAGACGTTGGGATAAGCCACTGCTTTCTCTAAACTGTGCGACATTAAGCGAAGGCTTGATTGATTCTGAACTTTTTGGCCATGAATCTGGTTCATTTACCGGTTCGAAAGGGAAACACAAGGGACGCTTTGAGAGGGCCGAAGGGGGCACGCTTTTCCTCGATGAACTCGCGACAGCCCCGCTTTTGGTACAAGAAAAACTATTGCGAGTAATCGAATACGGCGAGTATGAGCGTGTAGGCGGCCATACCGCATTAACTGCAGACGTTCGTTTGGTGTGTGCTACCAACGCTGACCTTCCACAATTGGCAGAGCGCGGTGATTTTCGCGCGGACTTGCTCGACCGACTGGCCTTTGATGTGATCATGTTGCCACCCTTGCGAGAACGCAAAGAAGACATTCTTTCTCTCGCCGAGCACTACGCCATAAAAATGTGTCGTGAATTGCAACTGGAGTACTTTGTTGGCTTTACAGAAGAAGCACAACAGTCTCTATTAGATTACGCTTGGCCTGGTAATGTGCGTGAACTCAAGAACGTAATAGAGCGAGCTATTTATCGCCACGGACTCAATGCCGATCCAATCGAGTACTTGGTGTTTAATCCATTTGAAACCGGTTGGGAAAACGCACTTGGTCATTCTTCAGAGCAAGGAGAGCAGGAAACGGAGCAACCTCATGTTGGTCCAACAATTAACTTCCCGCTGGACTACAAACAATGGCAAGAAGAACAAGACATCACTCTTCTTAACCGCGCATTAGAAGAGGCCAAATTTAATCAACGACAAGCAGCGGACTTACTTGGACTCAGTTACCATCAACTTAGGGGGATGGTAAGAAAATACGGATTGGTTGGACAAAGCTAAGTCTTTGACGTAAATGGCATCATCCTTAAATCGCTCACTATACTAAAACACAGCCCCCTTTATCGAATTAGGGGGAATTGAGCGGAACTTCATGACGACTGGAATAATACATAGTAGCGAGCACTCAAGAGGCAAATTTGGTCATTATCAGTAAATGATGCGGTAATTTGATCTAACACCCTGCGACTCAACGATTTTGTATTTGGAGCGAGTTAGCAAAGGTGATAAATTAGCGAGATCATTTTCGCTTGTCACTCTTCGCCTTCAACCGCATAGAAACAAGCAAGATCCAATGACCATTTCATATTATGAAAGCTTTTATCAAACTATCGCTGAGCCTTATCGGGATTAGCTTACTCACCGCTTGTGGTGACGAAATCGATCACAATGATATTCGTGAGAATGGATTTGTGTTTTGTGGGCAGGGTAAGCCAACCACGTTTAACCCTCAGCTCATTGACAGCGGCATCACTGCCGAAGCACTTAGCCCTCAGCTATACGATACGCTGCTTACACTCGATCCTAAATCTCACCAACCAGTTGCAAACCTTGCAGAAAAGTGGTCTGTAAATGAGGAAGGTACGGAATACACCTTTAACCTAAAGCAGGACGTGCAATTTCAAAAAACTCCTTGGTTCTCCCCCTCTCGTCCATTTAATGCACAAGATGTGGTATTCAGCTTCAAGCGAATCATTGATGTAGACCATCCGTTTCACGACGTCGGTGGTGGTTTTTATCCATGGTTTGCAGGTTTAGACTTCCAAAATCTCGTGCAAGATGTGATTGCTCTTGATGACCACACCGTTAAGTTTGTTCTCTCTCAACCTAACTTTGCCTTTTTAGCCAATATTGCCACCAGCCACGCCGTGCTGCTGTCAGCAGAATATGGGCAACAACTTGCGGCCAAAGACGAAAAAGAACAAATTGACTTGTTACCTATCGGTACAGGTCCTTACCAGTTAAAAGAATACCAAGTGAATGATTTGATTCGTTTGGAGCGTCACCCTAAATACTGGAAAACGCCGGCGAAAATGGAACAGGTCGTGTTTGATATTTCACATCGTGGTACTGGCACGTTGGCAAAACTTTTACGCAATGAATGTGATGTACTTGCTTCGCCAATCTCTAGCCAAATTCCAATCATACAAGAAACCGAGCACCTTGAATTAACCGCAACGCCTGCTAATAACGTCTCTTTTATCGCGATTAATACTGGTCATCCGGCACTGAAAGATGCGCGAGTTCGTCAAGCTCTCAACCTTGCTATCAACCGCCAAAATATCCTTGATTCCGTATATTACGGCACGGGTACTCAAGCTTATACACTACTGCCGCCGAACTCATGGGCATACCAGAAAGACAGCGTGAAGATCCGTTATGATCGTAATTACGCATTGGCGTTGCTGCGAGAGGCTGGGTATGAGAAAGGTCTGCAATTAACCATGTGGGTGCCGCTAGAACCTAGAGCCTTCAATCCAAGTCCACGTAAAACCGCGGAGTTGATTCAGGCGAACTTTGCTGATATCGGCGTCGAAGTACGACTACTAACCGATGATCGCTTTGAACGAACTCAGCTCGAAAACATCAATAATGTTGACTTACTGCTAACAGGTTGGATTGGTGATACGGGCGATCCTGATAACTTCTTCCGCCCTCTGCTTTCTTGTGAATCTGAACGTGTTGGCCTTAACGTTTCCATGTGGTGTAACGACGACTTCGATTTCTTGTTGGATCTGGCATTAGAAACCGAGCAACAACGTTATCGTTTAAACTTGTATCGCCAAGCGCAGAATATTCTCAATGAAGAGTTTCCTGTCATTCCATTAGCTCACGGCGTTCAATTCCGTGTGCACGATAAATCGTTGAAAGGCTTTAAATCGAGCCCTTTCAATGCACAACCTTTTGATAAAGTTGAGAGAGTTCATTAATGTTTTGGTACGCCGTAAGACGTCTTAATCTCTTTGTCATCACTTTGATGATCCTCACTTTAGTGGGCTTCTCTTTGCTACGTCTTGATCCGACATCACACTGGGCAAACGTGGAGTTTTGGTCAGGCTGGCAAAGCTACCTTGTTGAGCTTTCACATCTTAATTTTGGTATCAGTAAGAATGGGAACCCAATCTATGATGAGCTCGCGGTCGTATTCCCTGCGACGTTAGAGTTGTGTTTCTTCGCCTTCGTTGTTTCACTATTAATTGGTATTCCTTTGGGGACCGTAGCAGGCATGAAACAAGGCAAGTGGCTAGACACCAGCATCTCATTTGTCTCTATGTCAGGGTATTCGGCGCCAATCTTCTGGGTTGCCCTGATGCTGATTATGGTCTTCTCTCTGCAATACCACGTATTCCCTGTGGCGGGTCGTTATGACTTACTTTACGAAATTGACCACGTAACAGGCTTTGCAATTATTGATGCCTTTATGGCCAAAGGTGAATACCGTGCTCACGCGCTACAAAGCGTGATTGAGCATATGATCCTGCCTTGTTTGGTTCTCGCATTGACACCAACAACACAAGTCATTGGCTTGATGCGTGCATCCGTGGCAGAAGTGATGAGTCAAAACTACATTCGCGCCGCACGAATCAAAGGTTTATCCAACCGTGAGATCGTCACTCAACACGTTCTTCGGAATGCGATTCCGCCTATCATCCCAAAAGTTGGCGTTCAGCTTTCGAGCATGATTACCTTGGCGATCATCACAGAATCTATCTTTAACTGGCCGGGCATTGGGCGTTGGTTATTGGATGCACTTGCAAATCAAGATTACGCTTCCATCCAAGCAGGTGTCATGGTGTTAGCGACGCTTGTTTTAACCGCCAATATCCTATCGGATCTGATTGGTGCCATGATTAACCCTCTGGTGAGAAAGGAATGGTATGCTAACAAATAACGTTTATCAGGAAGAGCGCATTCCAACCCAGTTTGAACGATTCTGGCGCAGTTACCGCGCAAACAGTTTGGCAATGTTTGGTCTTTGGTGCCTTGGCTTTATTGTCTTAATCACCATATTGGCCCCTATTTTAGCGCCTTACGATCCACAAGCTCAATCTGGCGAATTGTTAGTGCCGCCTTCGTGGGCGCCAGCCGGAACCGTCGATTACTTTTTAGGAACTGACGACCTAGGTCGCGATATCTTATCTCGTTTAATTATGGGCTCTCAGCTCACCTTTGGTGCTGCCGTAGCAATTACTGCTATTGCCGCATTCATCGGCTGTATTATTGGTGTGTTAGCGGGTATGACCAAAGGTCTTTTATCCAGTACGCTTAACCACTTGCTCGACACAGTCATGTCCATTCCATCATTACTGCTGGCGATTATCTTTGTGGCGTTTTTGGGCTTTGGTGAGTTCAATATCCTTTTGGCGATCTGTCTGGCTTTAATTCCACGCTTTATCCGCTCGGTTTACATCGCCGTGCACACCGAAGTCGAAAAAGACTACATCATGGCTGCCCGTTTGGATGGCGCTAACGACTTCTACTTGCTTTGGAACTCGATTCTACCGAACGTATTAACAGTCATCGCTGCAGAAATAACCCTGGCACTCTCGGTCGCTATTCTAGATATAACTGCGCTTGGTTTCCTAGGTTTAGGCGCACAAGCACCAAGTACGGAATGGGGTGCGATCTTGGGTGACTCTGTTGAACTGATATACATCGCACCTTGGACCGTTACCTTACCGGGTCTGACCATTATGTTTACCGTTGTTGTTCTAAACTTAGTGGGTGAAGGTGTACGCCAAGCACTCAATGCGGGGATCGAATAATGCCATTATTAGATATTCGACATTTAACCATTGAAATTGAAACACCATCGGGCTTAGTCAAAGCCGTTGATCGCATGAGCATTACCTTGAATGAAGGTGAAATTCGTGGTCTGGTTGGTGAATCTGGTTCCGGTAAGAGTTTGGTTGCAAAGGCTATCGTGGGTGTTTGTAAAGACAACTGGAAAGTGACCGCAGACCGAATGCGTCTTGGCAATATTGATCTGCTTCAGCTAACGCCAAAAGAGCGCCGTCGTGTGATTGCACGTGACATTGCGATGATTTTCCAAGAGCCATCGACTTGTTTGGATCCGTCGGAAGAAGTCGGAAGACAGTTAATTGAATCCATCCCTTCTCGATCGTTTGAAGGTAAATGGTGGGAGCGCTTCAAGTGGCGCAGGAAACAAGCAGTTGCCCTACTCCATAAAGTGGGTATCAAAGATCACCGTCGTTTGATGGGCAGTTATCCTTATGAGTTGACCGATGGTGAATGTCAAAAAGTCATGATTGCGATGGCGATTGCAACCAAGCCAAAAATCTTGATTGCTGATGAGCCAACCAACGATCTAGACCCGATTACTCAATCTCAAATTCTGCGTTTGCTGAGTCGCATGAACCAACTCAACAACACAACGATTGTGCTGATTGGTCACGACTTAACCACTATTACTCAGTGGGCAAATCGCATTACGGTAATGTACTGTGGGCAGTCCGTTGAATCGGCTGATACAGAAAAGTTGGTCGCCGCTCCCAAGCACCCTTATACTGCGGCACTGCTTAAAGCCATGCCTGACTTTAACGACTGGATTCCGCACAAGCAAAAGCTGCAATCTCTACCGGGTTCTATCCCTCCACTTCAGCATCTGCCGATCGGTTGTCGCTTAGGACCTCGTTGCCCTTATGCTCAGAGGCAATGCGTCGAAATTCCACATACTAAACGTATCAAAAACCATAAATTTAGCTGTCACTTCCCACTGAATACGGAGAAACATTCATGAGTGCGTTGCTTGAAGTCGATAACCTATCGAAACAGTTCGTCACGCGCTCTGGTCTGTTTAAACGCACAGTCAAAGAAGCAGTTAAGCCGGTGAGCTTTTCCTTAGAGCCTGGACAAACTATCGGCTTTATTGGTCAAAATGGCTCTGGCAAGTCAACGTTAGCGCGCATGCTTGCTGGCGTTGTCGAACCAAGCTCTGGGGAGATTCGCGTTAATGGTGAGCGCTTAGAACACAAAGACTATTCGACGCGTTGTAAGCTGATCCGCATGATTTTTCAAGATCCAAATACCTCATTGAATCCGCGCATTCAGATTGGTCGAATCTTGGAAGGTCCGTTAAAGCGAAACACGAACATGCCACCAGACGCACGCATGAAACGTGTAAAAGAAACCTTACTTCGTGTGGGTTTGCTTCCGGAGCATGCTTACTTCTATCCTCAAATGCTAGCAGCAGGTCAGAAACAGCGTGTGTGTCTTGCTCGTGCTTTGATTCTACAACCTTCCATCATTGTTGCCGATGAGGCATTAAACGGTTTAGACATGGCGATGCGCTCGCAAATCATTAATCTCTTCCTAGAATTACAAGAAGAGATGGGCTTGTCTTTCGTTTACGTATCACAGCATATTGGCATAGTGAAGCACATTACTGATAAGGTCATGGTTATGCACGAAGGTGAAGTAGTAGAGTTTGGTGAAACCAATCAAGTACTCACCAACCCAGAGCATGCGATTACCCAGCGTCTGGTGGAAAGCCACTTCTATAAAGCTCCAACTCACTAAAAGTCGACAAACACTGACAGTGATCAAAAAACAAAAAAGCCTGCTATCACAGCCTGTCTCTTATACACAAATCCCCAAGCTTGTAGCTTGGGTATTTTTTTTGAACTCTTTCACGTGTGTGTGATCTGATCACTTAGTAATCCTTACTGAAACACTAAGATGACACATTCAGACGCTAAACTTTGGGCACAAGAACAATTTGGACAAGCACAACTTAAAGACCCTCGAAGAACACAACGCCTCATCAGTTTAGCGACTTCCATTGCTAATCAACCTGGAGTCTCCGTGGCTAAACTTCCTTTTTCTCCCGCCGATATGGAAGGCGCATATCGCTTTATCCGCAATGAAAACAT
>NZ_JAPHPY010000119.1:0-1614 GCF_026241575.1 Vibrio sp. Sgm 5 | reverse complement strand
AGTTGAGAATTAAATGGTGATTTTCCTACAGAGGACTTTCACCTCATTAGTTCATGCCCATGCTGGGCGTACACAAAGCATTTAAGAGTGATTCTCAACGCTTGGCATTTTTAATTCCATCGTTGAGTTCAGTGTTTACGGCGGTAAGGTTGAGTTTCGTGGTCGCGTTGTTCACACCTTAATGCGGCGTTATATTTGATATTACACAATCGATAACCATCTCATTATGAGTCCGGCGATATACAAGCCTAAACAAATCGCCCAAAATCGAGCTATTGCATGCCCGATTTTTGCTTTAGGGTTATTCGCAGATCTCCATAAAGATCTAGTGGCAAAAATACCAAATGTTAAGAAGAATATAGACATTGAGATTTTCATGAAAACTATAGAGTAGCTATCAATCCAACCAACTAACTTCATCTGCAGTAAAGCCATATTAATAGCTGTAACCACTGCAAACGTAAGAATATAGCCAACAATACTTACCAATACGACGGATTGCCAGACTGCTATTTCGCCGTTCCATGCTCGCTTAATAAACACCAAGCACTCCTTACTTATATTAAATATAACGCCCAATTAAGGGGTGAACAACGCCTCCACACAAACCTAAAGCATTGTGCCATAAACACTAAATTTGAAGTAGAAGCAAAAGTGCCAAGCGTTGAGAATCCCTCTTAAATTGCTTGTTATGTGTAATTTTCTATGTACTTCCTTAATGACTCAGTCGATTCAAACAAGGGACTAATTGGAAGGTTAAGATTTAGCTTTTCAATTTCGACTGCCGAAGAGCCATGGCATTTCTCAAAATCACTCCAACTGCACTCGTGAACCCTCTTTACGACTCGAGAGTCGAGTAGCAATTTAGAAAATGCTTCGGGGCTATACCCCTTAGTCTCAGCAATAAAGTGTTGTGTAGCCGGACGTTTACCTTGAACCAGTACCAAATAAAATCGAGCGATGTCATTAACATGGATATATTGGTTGTAACCTTGAGATGGTATCGCTACTTGAAGAGCTTGGTCTGATAAGGAATCTACAATCCGCTTTAGCTGACAGTTTTCACCACCATAAACCAAACTAGGACAGTAAACGACATGCCACTTCTTTTTGAGAGCACAACCTATTGTAACTGTGTCCGGTTTTACCGCCTCTAGAGGCTTAAGCCTAAATTCTTTCAGGTCATTGTGAGAAGCATTGCCAAATAGCCAAACGCCCGAAGTGTGGATTTTTGTCGCACCGTCAGCCGCTAGTCTATCCAACTGCGTGAGCAGCTTGGACTCTATATCAGCTATTTCCTCCGGCGAAAACTCTGACCAATATGGGCGAGCACAATTTATAACGATATCAAAGCAACCAGAAAAATCTGATAGCACATTGGTAAGCTTCCGAGCAAGAGGTAAGACACCGCTAGACCTACTGTAAATTGAAACTTCAAAGCCACTCTCGACAAACATCTTAGTCACGTGACTACCAATATACCCATTGGATCCTGATATAAGTACTTTCATTCTTTCCCTGAACTCTCGATTACACATAACGCCTTGTTAAGGTGTGAGGCACGCAATACCAAAACCTCCGCATTGCACCTTAACCACTAAAACCAACGCATAG
>NZ_JAPHPY010000118.1:0-1629 GCF_026241575.1 Vibrio sp. Sgm 5 | reverse complement strand
GATTGTTCTCTCTTGGTTGAAAGATCTGATCGCAGAACCAGCTTTTAGTTCACTTCTATTTTTTTATCCCGAGTTCAAGTTTATTAGCTTCAAGCTCCTGACACTTCAACTCTTCCAAACGCTTCTCCCTCACCTTTGTACAAACATTAGTCAAGCCTGATGCTTTGAACTGTGATCAGTATTGATTGTGAACTCAATACAAACAGATATAATCAACAACTTACATTGGATAAAGGAACTAACCTCATGATTTACAAAGAAAGGGACGATTGGCTTCATGCCATTTTGAATACCCTCCCTGATCATGTCTTTATCCTCAATGAGCAAGGCCGCTATATCGAAAGTTTCGGTGGTACTTACAATTCAAAACACTTCAATGCACAAAGCTACACCAACCTCACGTTAAACGATGTTTTATCGCCGAGTAAAGCCGCTGAGTTAATCGGTTATATTAACGATGTGCTTCACTCTAACGAGCCTAAGGTCGTCAAATACAGTATCGCTCTGCAAGACCACCTTTTAATGCCAATAGAAGAACTAGAAGCATTAGAAAACCCAGAAGAAACGTGGTTTGAAGCGATCATTAAACCCGTAGAAAGCATTCAAGGTGATGAAAACTTGGTGATTTGGTCCGTGCGTGATGTCACCAAAACGCATCTGCTAGAAAGGCGCCTCAAAGAGCTCTCAGAGACAGATGAATTAACAGGTGTGTTGAATCGCCGAGCATTCCTAACAAGCCTAGATAGGTCTCTGAGCTCGCATTCGCATCCATCTCAAACCCTAACTTGCGTTATGATTGATATTGATCACTTCAAAGAGATCAACGATCAGGTTGGGCACTTCTCCGGCGATCAAGTGATCAATCATGTGGCCAAGATTTGCCAACGTGCAATCCGTGGAACTGACTTTATTGGTCGTTTAGGAGGGGAAGAATTTGCTGTGATCCTAACCAACACCAGCGCAATACAAGCCTATGAGATAGCAGAAAGGATCAGACAAGCGATCCAAAACGCGCCATGCAAAATAGATGGTATCGAAATCAGTACAACGGTTAGCATTGGTGTCGCGGAGTATGACGGGCAAGTATTGAGCGCAAAAGAGTTAATGGTTAACGCAGATAAAGCCATGTATTACTCAAAACACTCCGGACGTAATCAAGTCACTCTGTATCATGGCAATATTCCTGACGTCAAACTTCAGCACTCTACCAACTTAAGAATCCAAAAAGTTTCTTAACCCCTCAGCTTTATCATCCATACTACCCAACGTCCCACGTCTCCCTTAAAACGCTCACACTTAGCTCTTATGCCTACATCTAGTATGAGGCTAGGCATGCCCAATATGTTTTAACAACGAGCTTAAGGCTGTTCTAGAGGCGTGGAAGGTGGTGACATTGTGAGAGACTAGGTAGTGCGTTAGCACTATCTAATGATCAATATAGTAAACAGGAAAGATATACAGACTTTAGAAAGTGATGTGCCTTTATAGAGGAGTTCTCAAATTTACTTTGCTCCAAATGCAAAAAAGCCCACTCTTTCGAGTGGGCTTCTTCAAATTTAAAGCCTGGCGATGTCCTACTCTCACATGGGGAAACCCCACACTACCATCGGCGCTAATTCGTTTCACTTC
>NZ_JAPHPY010000117.1:0-1745 GCF_026241575.1 Vibrio sp. Sgm 5 | reverse complement strand
AATGAACCGCCCTGTGCGGAGCCGCATGCAGGGTGGTGTGGGGGCTGGAGGCTAGACACCTCCGGCTACCCGATTAGCTATGTACTCAACTTTTTCAATTTAGCCTCTTTGACTAGCCTTTTGCTTTCTAGTTTAGCAATCGCCTCTTGATAGTTTTTAAGGTTGTCATACCTTTGCCACCAACGATATGCTACGCCAACAAACGCAGACCAAAGAATAAGTGAAGCCATTTGGGGGATGTGAAAAAGGTTTCCTAGACCAGCAAGATCAAATGCAAGAGGTATTAAGTTAGCCAAGCCGAAAAGAAAGAACATTGCAAATATTCCTTTGAAAGAGGAACGGCTCATTTCAACACTAGATTTTCTGATTTTTCCAAGATGTTCGATTTCAAAGTCGATAAGGTCAATGTCATCTTTGAGACTCTTAGCTCTCGACTTTTTGTATACTGCAACAACAAACATCACTATTACAGTCCCTAAAATACCAATAAACAGACTTTTAAGATCCGTGCCATTCATACTATCATTTTTCCTTAAATAGCTAACGCCCTGCTAAGGGGTGAGCAACGCAATACCGAAGCCGCCGCATAACACCTTAACCACTAAATTCAACGCATAGTGAAAATGCCACGCGTTGCGAATCCCTCTTGAGCAGTTTGTTAGTTTGCAAACCCAAAGCGTTGATTTTACGTTATTTTAAACTTTGCAAACAATAAACTTTATGTGTTTTGATGCACCTAGGTCAGGCGTAGCCTCAAAGCGGCTACTCAATGAAACCACTTGGAACAAACAACGCCGCAGAAAACGAACTCACAACACCAAAAAGCGCTTTTGGAAAACCAATCCCACAATGCGGACTTTCAACAAAGTCACTGAAACCACGTGGAACTTGCCACACCAAAGAAAGCGTCATTTCAGCGAGTAGATCGGCTTTTATACCAACAAACTCAACGAGCAGAGTTGCAGCAAAAAAGTTCAACTCATTTATCCCAAGAGTCGCCGCACCAAAGAACAAATCAAACGTTGAAACGATACCAATTTTGAGTTTACACCACGCAAGTTAACACTGAAATTGAGTGCCGATACGACAATTTCGACTTTAAGTTTTTACCACTAGATCTTGCGATATAGGCGCGTTTTTCCTCTTGCAAACTAACGCCGCGTTAAGTGGTGAGCAACGCCCGCCACCCTACCTAAACCATTGTGACATAATCACTAAAACGAAAGTAAGCCGAAAACACCATGCGTTGGGAATCCGTCTTGAACGCTTTGTTATATGAATTTTCAGGTGCCAGTATGCTTCACATCTAGAATAGTTGCCTTGATGCCGCTACGCTGGACAACTACCACCACGTTGCTTTCTTGTATGGCAATGATACTCGCCGGTTTTTCTGTTGTAATGACACCCACATTTGTCAGTACCACCGCTATGAGATAATTCTATCTTACCAAAATACTCAATAGAATCTGCATTAGCACTTCCAGCAGTTAATACGAGCAGCATTACGAGAAAAGCGTATTTCATGGGAAACCTTAATTTTACTGTATAAGGTACCAATTGTAATAAGAACCGACACTACTTAAAGTGATGCGTATCTCATCCAGTATGCAACAAAGATAATATTTAGTATTAGATTTAGCAGCTTAGGTAGGGAGCTAGCAATTCATATAACGCCCTGTTAAGGTGTGAGCAACGCAATACCAATGCCACCGCATACCCCTTAAACACTAAAAACAACGCATGGT
>NZ_JAPHPY010000116.1:0-2130 GCF_026241575.1 Vibrio sp. Sgm 5 | reverse complement strand
AATGAACCGCCCTGTGCGGAGCCGCATGCAGGGTGGTGTGGGGGCTGGAGGCTAGACACCTCCGGCTACCCGATTATGCCTTTACTACCTTTAGATCTCGGTGTACTTCTTGTGAATCAAACAAGAACTGCGCAAAGTATATTTCTAGATGACGTTGCAGCATTTCGTACGCGAGGTATCCGAATGCCACCAAGCTAACCAATAATAGCGAAACGTAGTCAGTAAGAGACGAATAATCTATAAACTGGGAAAGAATAGCTGGAGACATAGCAACAAAAGCCATTAAGAAATACATGACCATATAAAAATAGGTTAAGAACACTCTTTTTCGTTGAGACTCGTATTTTGGCTTAAATTTTAGCTTGGGATACTTAAGCTCATTAAACGGAATAAAGTACTTTCTACCTTTAACATAACATTTTAAAGACTTTACTGGGTTTTCGAGGCTTATAGCATATTCAATTTCCGCAGAACTTACATAACTACTACCTGCGATCGTGTAAAAGCCAAGGTCTTTTGCGTAGGGATGTAAAGTGTCGACTTCAGATAGAAAAGCTCTAGCATGTTGATACTCCGCTATCATTGCCGAGCGGCGTGTAAACTTGAATTTTAGTACACCAATCAAAGTTGCAATAATTGCTACCACTGCACTACAAACCTTTAAAATCGTGAGAATATCTTCCATTTTTTCTCCTGAGGCATAACGCCTTGCTAAGGGGTTAGCAACGCAATACCGAAGCCGCTGCATACCACCTTAATCACTAAAACCAACGCATAGTAAAAATGCCACGCGTTGCGAATCTCTCTTGAGCAGTTTGTTAGTTTGCAAACCCAAAGCGTTGATTTTAAGTCATTTTAAACTTTGCAAACAACAAACCTTATGTGTTTTGATGCATTTAAATCAGGCGTAGTTTCAAAGCGGCTATTCAATGAAACCACGTGGAACAAACAACGCCACAGAAAACGAACTCACAACACCAAAAAGCGCTTTTGGAAAACCAATCTCACAATGCGGACTTTCAACAAAGCCACTGAAACCACATGAACTTACCACACCAGAGAGAACGCCATTTCAGCGAGTAGATCGGCTTTTGCACCAACAAACTCAACGAGCAGAGTTTCAGCAAAAAAGTTCGACTCAGTTAACCCCAAAGTCACTGTACCAAAGAACAAATCAACCGTTGAAACGATGCCAATTTTGAATTTTCACCACGCTAGTTAACACTGAAATTGAACGCCGATACGACAATTTCAACTTTGAGCTTTTACCACTAGATCTTGCGATATAGCTGCGTTTTTCCTCTTGCAAACTAACGCCCTGTTAAGGTGTGAGCAACGCAATACCGAAGCTCCCGCATACCACCTTAAACACTAAATGCTACGCATAGTAAAAATGCCACGCGTTGCGAATCACTCTTAAACAGTTTGTTATGCGATTTTTATTAACGTACCACTTTTCTTTGCTAACCAATAGCCATCGCGAATTTCCTTTTTCATTGCGTTACCAAAGCTAGCGTTGAAAGGTACTAGCAAACCATCACAAACAAGCTCGTCCCAAAATGGCAAAATTGCGGTATCAACCACAGAATATTCTGGGCACATTTCTTCAATTGGCGAAGTCAGCCCTTTTACTTTATAGTACTGATTACTATCAGGATGTAAAAAAACATAACCATCTTTGTATTTTTTAAGGTAAATAAAGCGTCCATAGATAGCGTTATCGAGAGATTCTAAAAGCTCACTCGATACAGCATGGGACATATTAGCTTTTACTTCCGGAATACAATCATACAATTCGTCCCTCAAGGCTACGAAATCCGCTAAACCTTCTGGGATCTTGCCATTATTGATGTAAGTCATTACCAACTGGTATTCGAACAAAAATTTTTCCGCCAATTCACTTTCAATGAGCATGTTTCTATTATTTCCGATTAATCGCATAACGCCAAATTAAGGTGTGAACAACGCTGACACCTTACCTAAAGCATTGTGCCATAAACACTAAACTGACTTGAAGTGAGAGCGCCGAGCGTTGTGAATCACTCTTAAATTTATTGTGTACGCCCAGCATGGGCATGAACTAATGAGGTGAAAGTCCTCTGTAGGAAAATCACCATTTAATTCTCAACT
>NZ_JAPHPY010000115.1:0-2287 GCF_026241575.1 Vibrio sp. Sgm 5 | reverse complement strand
GTTCTTGCATTGAGTCCATCAAAACCCCTTGGGTGTTGTATGGTTAAGCCTCACGGGCAATTAGTACAGGTTAGCTCAACGCCTCACAACGCTTACACACCCTGCCTATCAACGTTCTAGTCTCGAACAACCCTTTAGGATACTTAAAGTATCAGGGAAGACTCATCTCAGGGCTCGCTTCCCGCTTAGATGCTTTCAGCGGTTATCGATTCCGAACTTAGCTACCGGGCAATGCGTCTGGCGACACAACCCGAACACCAGAGGTTCGTCCACTCCGGTCCTCTCGTACTAGGAGCAGCCCCCTTCAATCTTCCAACGCCCACGGCAGATAGGGACCGAACTGTCTCACGACGTTCTAAACCCAGCTCGCGTACCACTTTAAATGGCGAACAGCCATACCCTTGGGACCGACTTCAGCCCCAGGATGTGATGAGCCGACATCGAGGTGCCAAACACCGCCGTCGATATGAACTCTTGGGCGGTATCAGCCTGTTATCCCCGGAGTACCTTTTATCCGTTGAGCGATGGCCCTTCCATACAGAACCACCGGATCACTATGACCTGCTTTCGCACCTGCTCGAATTGTCATTCTCGCAGTCAAGCGGGCTTATGCCATTGCACTAACCTCACGATGTCCAACCGTGATTAGCCCACCTTCGTGCTCCTCCGTTACTCTTTGGGAGGAGACCGCCCCAGTCAAACTACCCACCAGGCACTGTCCGCAACCCCGATAAGGGGTCGACGTTAGAACATCAACACTACAAGGGTGGTATTTCAAGGACGGCTCCACACAATCTAGCGACTGTGCTTCAAAGCCTCCCACCTATCCTACACATGTAGGGTCAATGTTCAGTGCCAAGCTGTAGTAAAGGTTCACGGGGTCTTTCCGTCTAGCCGCGGGTACACTGCATCTTCACAGCGATTTCAATTTCACTGAGTCTCGGGTGGAGACAGCGTGGCCATCATTACGCCATTCGTGCAGGTCGGAACTTACCCGACAAGGAATTTCGCTACCTTAGGACCGTTATAGTTACGGCCGCCGTTTACCGGGGCTTCGATCAAGAGCTTCGACCGAAGTCTAACCCCATCAATTAACCTTCCGGCACCGGGCAGGCGTCACACCGTATACGTCATCTTACGATTTTGCACAGTGCTGTGTTTTTAATAAACAGTTGCAGCCACCTGGTATCTGCGACTCTCGTCAGCTCCATCCGCAAGGGACTTCACCATCAAGAGCGTACCTTCTCCCGAAGTTACGGTACCATTTTGCCTAGTTCCTTCACCCGAGTTCTCTCAAGCGCCTTGGTATTCTCTACCCGACCACCTGTGTCGGTTTGGGGTACGATTCCTTACAATCTGAAGCTTAGAGGCTTTTCCTGGAAGCATGGCATCAATGACTTCACTACCGTAGTAGCTCGACGTCGTGTCTCAGCCTTAAGAAGAGCCGGATTTACCTAACTCTTCAGCCTACGCACTTGAACCTGGACAACCGTCGCCAGGCCCACCTAGCCTTCTCCGTCCCCCCATCGCAATTGTAAGAAGTACGGGAATATTAACCCGTTTCCCATCGACTACGCCTTTCGGCCTCGCCTTAGGGGTCGACTTACCCTGCCCCGATTAACGTTGGACAGGAACCCTTGGTCTTCCGGCGAGGAGGTTTTTCACCCCCTTTATCGTTACTCATGTCAGCATTCGCACTTCTGATACCTCCAGCATGCTTTACAACACACCTTCAACGGCTTACAGAACGCTCCCCTACCCAATGAAGTAAACTTCATTGCCGCAGCTTCGGTTTATTACTTAGCCCCGTTACATCTTCCGCGCAGGCCGACTCGACCAGTGAGCTATTACGCTTTCTTTAAATGATGGCTGCTTCTAAGCCAACATCCTGGCTGTCTGAGCCTTCCCACATCGTTTCCCACTTAGTAATAATTTGGGACCTTAGCTGGCGGTCTGGGTTGTTTCCCTCTCCACGACGGACGTTAGCACCCGCCGTGTGTCTCCCGGATAGTACTTACTGGTATTCGGAGTTTGCAAAGGGTTGGTAAGTCGGGATGACCCCCTAGCCTTAACAGTGCTCTACCCCCAGTAGTATTCGTCCGAGGCGCTACCTAAATAGCTTTCGGGGAGAACCAGCTATCTCCAGGTTTGATTGGCCTTTCACCCCTAGCCACAAGTCATCCGCTAATTTTTCAACATTAGTCGGTTCGGTCCTCCAATTGATGTTACTCAATCTTCAACCTGCCCATGGCTAGATCACCTGGTTTCGGGTCTATATCCAGCGACT
>NZ_JAPHPY010000114.1:0-2475 GCF_026241575.1 Vibrio sp. Sgm 5 | reverse complement strand
ATGAACCGCCCTGTGCGGAGCCGCATGCAGGGTGGTGTGGGGGCTGGAGGCTAGACACCTCCGGCTACCCGATTATAAATCATTGCCACTGTTTTTGTACGAGCAGTTTGACGACTAGCATTAAAAAAGTGAGCACAATTAAACAAACAAAGATAATTACAAACCAACTACCCCAAACCATAAAAATATAGTTAAAGTCATACCTACAAGTACTTAGAGCTAGAGATTTAGCAGTACAAAACTCTCCCATTGAGTTATGTTTAACTGCAACATACAGGGGAATGCAAGCTAGAATACTAGAAACAACAATAGACACGATAAAGTGTTTTAAACGGCACATTTGGCTGGGCTCCATGGTTGCTCAAGATATAGCTTGGCTACACGTGCACCGTAATCGCTAACTACTTCAGCACCCAAAAAATTATAGATCGTAGCTATTTTTCTTATCGTCGGATTTTCAATACGAGCCTGTATTCTAGATAATAGAGCGATCCCGAACTCAATATTGTAGTAAGGACAGCCTAGGGCTTCTTTAGTGACGCCAATGTCTTTCCAATATGAATAATGTAGATTCATCGGCAGTATGGTTTTTCTCAAAGGATAGACTTTATCATACCAGCCATGAGTAGTTTCCATATACATTATTGCTGCGACTAGCCGTGGGTCTACACCATGTTTCTTTGATTGATGAATTATCAAACCGCACCATTTCCCAACTTCACTGAAGCTATCAATTTCGTATAATGGCTTTCTACCGACTGCGCTATCGCTATCAACGATAGTAAATATTGCAGGTGTATCATTGATAATGCTTAACTTCCTTTCCGCAGATTTATTCAGAACAGGTATGTCGTTCATGTCTTATTCCCTCAATCAAAGCAAATATGATACAAATCACATACCAATAAAGTCATCTTAATATTCTGTTTTCAGACACGAATCTCAATCTTGATTTATAACGCCCTGTTAAGGTGTGAGCAACGCAATACCGAAGCTCCCGCATACCACCTTAAACGCTAAACGCAACGCATAGTAAAAATGCCACGCGTTGCGAATCACTCTTAAACAGTTTGTTATGCTGATTATTCACCGTCTACATATAGCTTTCTTTTAAATGATTCACTGTCAAAACGTTTGATGTTTTGCAGGATGTCTATCGTCGACTTGCTGATTGGCTCTTGTGAACCAGCGATAGAGTTAATGAAATAAACTATGCGGCACCATGCTTTGAAGTGCTCATTAGTCAGTTCTGATGCTACGGGTAGCAAATTCTCTAACGTACGAGACTCTCTCATGCAATGCTGTTGGATAGAGGTTAAAGCAGCTTCATCTAGACCGTTAGATTTAACGTACTGAATAAGATTATCGATCTGCTCGATATTCTTTTCATGATCCTTACCGAAGAATCTGCCAACTCGATATTCCTGAGGAACATTTTTAAAGCTGTGCTTTAGAAAAAAGATCAAGTACTCACGTAAGCGTCGTTCCAAAGAAACTAACTTCTTTTTCTTACTATTTTCTTGCCAACGATCAAACACCCAAAGGATGATTAACAGCTCAATACAAACGCCCATTAACTCGGGGGTAAGATTTCCAACTAAAAAGTTATCGGAATCCCCAAAGTATGCAGCTAATGACAAAAGTGCCAAAGCCGTGATTAAAATTGCTGAAAATGCTTTCTGATTAAGTTTTTCGAATCTCATACAAAATACGTTGATACAAAAGGTGGCGTATTCTACTTTGAAATAACCAAGTTGCATATAGATTCGTAGCAGCATAACGCCCTGTTAAGGTGTGAGCAGCGCAATACAAAAGCCTCCGCACACCACCTTAAACACTAAACGCAACGCATAGTAAAAATGCCACGCGTTGCGAATCACTCTTAAACAGTTTGTTAGAATTTTACTTTGCGAAAAACTGAATTGCATAGAAAAGAAAACCAATTATCCCAACAATACCGGACCTAGTTGAATTTTCAATCCAAGTTAAAGTTTTAACCGCCAAAGACAATATTTTAAGAACAATTGTATAAAATACGCCCCCAATAATTGGGGTAAAAAGAAGCATGAAGAACACAGCTGCCCAGTCTGCTGCATTTTCTGGGGGCAGATATCGAATTTTAACGTCGAAATAAAGCCCAACCCAAAGCAATATAGCAAGACCAATAAGAAAATTAACGGCTATAAAAATTCGAAAAATGTGCCTTCCTATGAAAGTGCTAGGAGGCGTATAGTTTTCTACAAATTCAATCCTTGGGTTCAAGAAGTCGCTTGCTTTTAAAGATTTATCTTTCAACCAACTCAAATTTTCGAGCTTGATAGCTTCTACAGCTAACAAGAAGACAGATACAAACTCAAGTATTGATAATATTATGGACTTCATATTTGCCTCAAAATTCTAACGCCCTGTTAAGGTGTGAGCAACGCAATACCAATGCCACCGCATACCCCTTAAACACTAAAAACAACGCATGGT
>NZ_JAPHPY010000113.1:0-2780 GCF_026241575.1 Vibrio sp. Sgm 5 | reverse complement strand
TTCTCCGTTACAAATCAGCAAAGTATCCAATCTGGAAAAAGAAAAATGCCAGTCAGCTTAACTGACTGGCATTACCCCTCTTTGGGGTGTTTTTTTATTTGTATCGATAGGCAGAAAATCCCTTGGTCGCCCACTGTGAGAATTCTGTGCTATCATACTGCGCTTTTTGAGATTCCAGAGAGATCCTAACCTTGACTCAACCAATCAAACTTCTTGTTGGTCTTGCTAATCCGGGACCAGAATACGCCAAAACTCGCCACAATGCGGGCGCTTGGGTTGTAGAAGAATTAGCTCGCGTTCACAACGTTACCCTGAAGAACGAACCAAAGTTCTTTGGCCTAACCGGACGCATTATGGTCAATGGCCAGGATCTCCGTTTGCTCATCCCCACCACGTTTATGAATCTTTCTGGTAAAGCGATCGCGGCATTAGCGAAGTTTTATCAAATTAAACCAGAAGAGATCATGGTTGCTCATGACGAGCTAGACTTACCTCCAGGTGTCGCTAAGTTTAAGAAAGGTGGTGGTCACGGAGGTCATAATGGCCTACGTGATACGATTAGCAAAATGGGCAATAACAAAGATTTTTATCGTCTTCGTATCGGCATCGGCCATCCGGGACACAAAGATAAAGTGGCAGGTTTTGTACTAGGCAAAGCTCCAGCGAAAGAGCAAGAGCTACTAGACGCCGCAGCCGACGAGTCGGTTCGCTGTCTAGACATCCTAATAAAGGATGGCCTATCAAAAGCGCAAAATCGCCTCCACACGTTCAAAGCTGAATAAGGTTACTATCATGGGTTTTAAATGTGGCATCGTTGGTCTACCTAACGTTGGTAAATCAACTCTGTTTAACGCACTAACTAAAGCGGGTATTGAAGCAGCAAACTTCCCGTTCTGTACCATTGAACCAAACACTGGTGTGGTTCCTGTGCCAGATCTACGTCTAGACGCATTAGCGAAGATCGTTAACCCACAGAAAGTTCTGCCTACTACAATGGAATTCGTAGACATCGCTGGTCTCGTTGCTGGTGCATCACGCGGTGAAGGTCTAGGTAACAAATTCCTAGCGAACATCCGTGAAACTGACGCGATTGGTCACGTTGTACGTTGTTTTGAAAACGACAACATCGTTCACGTTGCTGGTAAAGTATCTCCAATCGAAGATATTGAAGTTATCAACCTTGAGCTAGCAATGGCTGACCTTGATGCTTGTGAGCGCGCGATTCAGCGTAACGCTAAAAAAGCAAAAGGCGGCGATAAAGACGCGAAATTCGAACTGACTGTGCTAGAGAAGCTACTTCCAGTTCTGACAGAAGGCGGCATGGCACGTACTGTTGAGCTTTCTAAAGAAGAGCTAGCAGCAGTAGGTTACCTAAACTTCCTGACGCTAAAACCGACTATGTACATCGCTAACGTGAACGAAGACGGTTTTGAAGATAACGCATACCTAGACGCTGTACGTGAGTACGCGGAAAAAGAAAACAACGTAGTTGTTCCAGTATGTGCGGCTATCGAATCAGAAATGGCTGAGCTAGAAGACGACGAGCGTGAAGAGTTCCTTGCAGATCTCGGCATCGAAGAACCTGGTCTAAACCGTGTAATTCGTGCGGGTTACGAACTGCTTAACCTACACACTTACTTCACCGCCGGCGTGAAAGAAGTTCGTGCTTGGACAATCCCTGTTGGTGCAAGCGCACCTAAAGCAGCTGGTAAAATCCACACTGACTTTGAAAAAGGCTTCATCCGTGCAGAAGTTGTCGGCTACGATGATTTCATCCAATTCAACGGTGAAAGCGGTGCGAAAGACGCGGGTAAATGGCGCCTAGAAGGTAAAGAATACATCGTTAAAGATGGTGATGTTGTACACTTCCGCTTCAACGTATAACTAAGTGAATGAATTTTAAACACTTCATTTACACAAAAAGCCAGCCAGCATGCTGGCTTTTTTTATACCTTTCATAAACAACACAAAATAAACTCCCTCGCTCCAAGCCAATTTATTTCCAGTTTTAGATCATAAACACGCCTCTTTGTTTAAAAAGGAAGCGAACGATGGATTTTGCGGGATTTATTGAAAAAAAACTGTTGACGGATCTCACTCAACTTCGCATAATGCGCGCCGTTCCCGACAACAAGGCAACTTAGCGACGAGAACGGAAAACATGGTATTGGCTACGTAGCTCAGCTGGTTAGAGCACATCACTCATAATGATGGGGTCACAGGTTCGAATCCCGTCGTAGCCACCATTCCTAAACGTTCTTTTATTAGAATTGTTAGGAATAGATGCGGTCGTGGCGGAATTGGTAGACGCACCAGATTTAGGTTCTGGCGCCGCAAGGTGTGAGAGTTCAAGTCTCTCCGACCGCACCATGTATTAAGTGGTAGAAATACTACTGCCTGCAGGTCTATCGCCAAGCGGTAAGGCAGCGGCTTTTGATGCCGCCATTCCCTGGTTCGAATCCAGGTAGACCTGCCATTATTCCAAAGTGGGATTCCTTTAAGAAAAAGGGTTGTCACTTAGAGCGTGAAGGTTTATATTGTCTCGCTCAAAAAGATGGCTACGTAGCTCAGCTGGTTAGAGCACATCACTCATAATGATGGGGTCACAGGTTCGAATCCCGTCGTAGCCACCATTCTTTCTTAATGAAAGAAAAATTGTAACGATTAGTTTTTACCAATTAACTAATGGTTAATAGATTTCAAGATGCGGTCGTGGCGGAATTGGTAGACGCACCAGATTTAGGTTCTGGCGCCGCAAGGTGTGAGAGTTCAAGTCTCTC
>NZ_JAPHPY010000112.1:0-3057 GCF_026241575.1 Vibrio sp. Sgm 5 | reverse complement strand
GAGCGACACACGAGGTTCGAACTCGTGACCTCAACCTTGGCAAGGTTGCGCTCTACCAACTGAGCTAGTGTCGCATCAACAACGTTTCCGTCGTTCAGGGCTGCGAATTATAAGAGCATTTTTTTGTGATGCAAGTCCTTCGTTCAAAAAAACTTTATTTTTTTACTGACCGACGAAAAAGCAAGCAAAACGTTCATGAAATACAACAATTTGGATCGCAGCCTTAACAGTTAGATCTTAAAGATCGTTTCGCGGTAGTACTTTAGCTCAGCAATCGACTCACGGATGTCGTCTAACGCTAAGTGTGTACCTTGCTTAGAGAAGCCATTTAACATTTCAGGTTGCCAGCGACGAGTTAACTCTTTAAGCGTACTCACGTCTAGGTAACGATAATGGAAATATTCTTCGAGCTCTGGCATGTGTTTGTACAAGAAACGGCGATCTTGACCAATACTGTTACCACAAATTGGTGAGACACCCTTTGGAACCCATTTTTCTAGGAATTCGATGGTTTGTACAACAGCATCTTGCTCTGAAATATCACTATTACGGACGCGCTCAACCAAGCCGCTTGATGTGTGCGTATTGGTACACCAGTCATCCATCTTAGCCAGCTCTTCTTCTGGTTGATGAACAGCGAGTACCGGCCCTTCAGCCAAAATGTTCAGCTCGCTATCGGTAACGATAGAAGCAATTTCAATGATTTTATGCGTTTCAGGATCAAGGCCCGTCATCTCTAAATCAACCCAAATTAGGTTTTGATCGCTAAAGGACATGGTTACGCCGCCTATTTGTTTATCGATAAAAGAGGTACTATACCTGAAAATACTTGAAACACGATACTCACTCGCTTGAACCCTTTGTTGGTTCAATCACTTGAGCGAACTCACACTAAGTACAGAATTGTGGCAAAAAAGAAAAAGTTAACCAAAGGTCAGGTGCGACGCGTACGCAGCAACCAACAAAAGCGCCTAAAAAAGCAAGAAGACTCAATCCAATGGGATGAGCACATGCTTGGCGCAAGTAAGCAAGGCTTGGTCATTACTCGCTTCGGCCAACATGCTGACATCGAAGATCTTGAGACGGGTGAAGTTCAACGTTGCAACCTTCGTCGCGGCATTGAATCCCTAGTATCGGGTGACCGCGTGTTGTGGCGTGAAGGTTTAGAATCCATGGCTGGTATCTCAGGTGTTGTAGAAGCAGTAGAACCTCGTACATCGGTACTTACTCGTCCAGATTACTACGATGGCTTAAAACCTGTGGCCGCAAATATTGATCAAATGATCATTGTGTCTTCGGTTCTACCGGAACTGTCATTGAACATTATTGACCGCTACTTGGTTGCTTCAGAAACACTTAACATTGCGCCATTGCTGGTTCTGAACAAAATCGACCTGTTGTCAGACGAAGAGCGTGCAACTTATGAAAGTTGGTTGGAAGAATACCAACGCATTGGTTACAAAGTTCTATTTGTGAGCAAGAAATCGGGTGAAGGCATTAATGAACTTGAAGCCTTGCTAGGCGACCGAATCAATATCTTCGTTGGCCAATCAGGTGTTGGTAAATCCAGCCTTGTGAATGCTCTAATGCCAGAGCTTGAGCAAGAAGTGGAAGAAGGCGAAGTCTCTGAGAACTCTGGGCTCGGTCAACATACAACGACCGCGGCACGTCTATACCATATTCCCACGGGCGGTGAACTCATTGACTCTCCTGGGGTTCGTGAATTTGGCCTTTGGCACTTAGAAGCGGAAGAGGTCACCAAAGCATTTGTTGAATTCCGCCCTTATCTTGGTGGCTGTAAGTTCCGTGACTGTAAGCACAACGACGATCCAGGCTGCATACTGCGTGAAGCTGTAGAGAAAGGTGATGTGAGCAAAGTTCGCTTTGAAAACTACCATCGCATCCTAGAAAGCATGGGCGAAAACAAAGCCAACCGTCAGTACTCACGCAGCAAGAAAGCGGATCTGTAACTGAGTTAGGACTGCAACTGTGTAAGAAAACATCACCTAATACTGACAAGCAGATGAAATTTCAGTAACATCACGCGCCCTAAAGCGAGAATCTAACAGAAGTATCGGAATTAAAGATGGACAAGATTAAAGTTGGACTGCAGTACTGGATCCCACAACACGGCCTAACGCGTCTAGTGGGTAAACTGGCTTCAGCTAAAGCTGGCGGTCTAACAACAGCAATCATTCGTTGGTTTATCAAACAATACAATGTGAACATGGATGAGGCGAAACACTCCGATCCAAAACACTTCAAAACGTTCAACGAGTTCTTTGTACGTGAGCTAAAAGAAGGCGCACGTCCAATCGCAGAAGGTGAAGCGGTGATCACTCACCCAGCGGATGCTTGTGTTAGCCAGTTTGGCCCAATTGAAGACGGCCAACTGATTCAAGCAAAAGGTCATAACTTCTCAGCTCAAGAACTGCTTGGCGGTGATGAGACACTAGCGGAAGAGTTCCAAGATGGTACTTTTGCAACGCTATACCTCTCACCTCGTGATTACCACCGTGTACACATGCCATGTGACGGCACGCTGCGTCAGATGATTTATGTACCTGGCGACCTGTTCTCGGTAAACCCACTAACGGCAGAAAACGTACCAAACCTATTCGCACGTAACGAGCGCGTAGTGTGTATCTTCGATACTGCGATTGGTCCAATGGCACAAGTACTGGTTGGTGCAACCATCGTAGGCAGCATTGAGCAAGTATGGGCTGGCACTGTTACGCCACCACGCGGTAATACTGTTTACAAATGGGATTACCCTGCAGAAGGTAACAAAGCCGTTATCTTGAAAAAAGGTGAAGAAATGGGCCGCTTCAAGCTTGGCTCAACGGTTATCAACCTATTCGCTAAAGATGCCATCACATTCGATGAGAGCATGGAAAACGGTAAACCAACAGTAATGGGTACACCTTACGCGCACCAGCAGTAAGGCTTCCGTACAAAATGATTTTAAAGGCCTCCGCTCGCGGGGGCTAATTATATGGTCCGCCTCACTCTCAAGCCCTACGCTTAGAGTAGGCTCTCAGAACGAGGTGAACCATA
>NZ_JAPHPY010000111.1:0-3119 GCF_026241575.1 Vibrio sp. Sgm 5 | reverse complement strand
CTATGCGTTGGTTTTAATGTTTAAGGTGGTATGCGGTGGCATCGGTATTGCGTTGCTCACCCCTTAACAGGGCGTTAAGCCTACGAGATATATTTATCAGGAGTATTTAAGTGTTTTCAATGAAGCCTACTCTAAAAAGTTGGTATGAAAGTTACCTTTCCCCTACGTTTGAACTGATGGGGAGCTATATTGACGGTATTGAAGAACAAGCAGAACTGAGTATTCAGAAGTTTGAAGAAGGTAAAGAAACTCATGTATTAGAAGAACACCCAGAAGATGGGTATGTACGTGCTGTAACTGTATTTCAAGGGTTGGATGACGAAACGTGGGATATTCATGGGATCTTTCGAGATTACTTCCCTAATTTGCAACGAAAATCGGCTCTGTTGACTCTTACTGGTATGTTTGAGCATGAATTAGATCAATTATGTGATAGCTATGCTAAGGAACACGAATCAACAGTTAAGTTGAATGATATTGCAGGTAAAGGTCTAGAAAGATCGACCAAATATCTAGAGAAAGTATGTGGGTTTGATGTATACAAAACGAGCCCTGAATGGCAAAGCATCAAGGGTATACAAGTCTTAAGAAATGCTATCGTGCATCAGAATGGCAAGACAAACGATGCAAATGGTAGAAAAATTACCCCTATACAAAGTCATATAGAAAAAGTTGAGTCTCTTCATGACGATGGGAAAGAAGTGGTTATTGGCAAGGGCTACCTAATCTATGTTCTTAAGAGCTATGACGACTACATAAAGTTGCTCGACAAATCAATAAAGCAGTCATACGAACAATAGGCTTAACAAAGCGTTTAAGACAGATTCGCAACACTCGGCGCTTTCAATTCAAGTTAGTTTCGTGTTTACGGCGTAATGGTTTAGTAAGGTGGTCGTGTTGCTCACTACTTAACGCGGCGTTATAAATATTGGAGCATCTGTGAAAGATAACATTCGATACTTTAAACAAAAGCTTAATGAAGCTTACGATATCAATGTCACTGATGTTTCTGCTCTTTCGAGTATGCATGAGTTGTATCAACTCACGACAGTCTACGGTGAACAATATGTTGTTAAGCTTTATAGAGCTAGTCATTGCTCTTTGTCGCATTTGACGTCAATGACCGAGTTCAATGCTAGCTTGAAAGCTAATAGAGTTTCTGTAACCGTCCCTGTCCCGGGAGTTGACGGTAAGTATGTCCAGTATATTGATGATATGTATGCAGTGTTAAGCCATTTTGTACATGGGGATACGGTGCCCACTCTCAATTCTTCTCAATGTTACTTATTTGGTCTAGAGTGTGCTCGGCTCCATTTAACACAGAACAAGCACGATTTTCCGCCTAAAAAAACTGAAGAGTTGCTCACTTTACCTTTGCTCAATATCAGAGCCGGTTATAGGCACAAGCAAGAAAAGGTTGGGGTTATCGAAACCTTAGCTACGCAAGTGGAGGTCAACTTGTCTAAGTTTCCTTTACCGGAGGTTTTGTGCCACGGAGACTTCCATTGGGGTAATGCAATCTTCTCATCAGAGCAAATCACGATACTTGACTTGGATTTCTGTTGCAGAAGTTGGCGAATATATGACCCTGTAGTCTTCTTATGGAATCTTCTATTCACTAATAGTGACAACATTAAAGAACAATGGTCATCATTTCTGAGTGGTTATCAGTCAATCTCAGAGTTCTCTGAAGAAGAGCTTATAGCTATTCCGTGGCTTTTGATAGCTCATAATATTTGGCATATTGGTTTTATTGGCGAGGCTACAATTGATGAGTGGGAATTTGATGATTACTGGTTCGATCGTAAGTTCGAGTTGTTCGCGGTAATCAGAGAGATGTATCTATAAAAATATTTATAACAAATTGTTCAAGAGTGATTCGGCACGCGTGGCATTTTCACTATGCGTTGGTTTTAGTGGTTAAGGTGCAATGCGGAGGTTTTGGTATTGCGTGCCTCACACCTTAACAAGGCGTTAGGCGACATGAGACAAACGATAGACTAGTGGATAGTATCTTGGCGTGAATCTAGCTTCAGTTAACAGAAAAGGAGTGGATTAATGAATGGTAAAGCATCTGATAATTGGCAAAAATCGCGAAAGAAAGGATGTTTAAATTGGCTTTTTAGAACAACTTTCGTCACAGCCATTTTGTACATGATTTTTAATGTTATTTTCCTTTATCCATCTTCTGATGCGGCAGGCATTACGATTTTCTTATCGGATAATGCTCTTAATTACTCAATTTACACGATCGGGATGTTTTTCGCATTTTGGGCTATTTGGCTATACAACGAATCTTCGTATGAGAAAGAAGTTAAACGTAGAAATGTCGCCTAACAAACTGTTCAAGAGGGATTCGCAACGCGTGGCATTTTTACTATGCGTTGGTTTTTGTGTTTAAGGTGGTATGCGGTGGCTTTGGTATTGCGTTGCTCACCCCTTAACAGGGCGTTATGTGTAATGCGGCATCAGCATACAGAGGATATCATGAGAATAGACATAGAATATATTAAACATCTTTTAGATACGGTGCAGGATCATGATGAACCTGACTTTAATATTTACAACGATAAAATTAAGCCTCTTTGGTTAAATGACGACGAGAAGTTAAACAAGCTTGTTTTCCACATGGAAATAATGGAAGACCAAGGGCTTATAGAAAACTCAATTAATACAAATGGTATTGGCTTCCAAAGAATGGGAGGAGGCGGCGGCTTTACTGTTAGTGTAATTCCGTTAAGACTAACCGCGAGGGGGCATCAATTTGTTTCTGACCTATCTAAGCCTGGAGTAATAGAGAAATTAACTACGACATTCAAAGATGCAGGACCAAGTGAAACCGTAAAAGTTGTGTTTGCTCTCGGAAAAAATTTCATCGACAGTCAGCTTAAGGGTTTGCTTGAAGAATAAGCATACGATAAAACACATAACAAAGCATTTAAGACGGATTCTCAACGCTTGGCGATTTCAGCCTAAGTCGGCTTCAGTGCTTTATGTGGCAAGGTTTAAGGTTGGGTGGTCGCGTTGTTCACCACTTAATGCGGCGTTATGTGCTTACCCCAAAACATATAGTATAATGTTCTCTTTGTTGCTTAACTAAATTTACGATGAATATTGTT
>NZ_JAPHPY010000110.1:0-3404 GCF_026241575.1 Vibrio sp. Sgm 5 | reverse complement strand
AAGCGAGAAGCGAGAAGCGAGAAGCGAGAAGCGAGAAGCGAGAAGCGAGAAGCGAGAAAATTCTTAAGGGTTGGCGTGTGCACGTCAACCCTTTTTGTTTTCGGTATTCGCTTCAATGTTGTCTTCTTAACGACAAATTCAGTCAACACTTACGATACCTCTACTTCTTTCAATTCTATCCCAACGAACACTTCCGATTTTAACAGCGAAGCTATCCCACCGTTCGAAGGAAACAGTCCGTCTTCATAAAAACAAAAAGGCTTGGTCAACGGCGACCAAGCCTTTTAATTAGATGTTGTGTTGTATGTTGTATTTATTGACCCCAGTCTATCCGGAGTTCTTTACTGACTTAGATAGAAATCAGCCGCCTACTGCGATGTTCTTCATATCCGTCATGTAACCACGTAGCTCTTCACCGATGTACTCTACTGGGTGGTTACGAATCGCTTCGTTTACTGCGATTAGCGTAGCGTTATCGACTTGGTTAGACGACTCGCCTAGACCTTTACCGATTACGTCTGTGCTTACTGATGGCATGAACTTCTCACGTAGTAGCGGTGTTGCTACGTTAGCAAATAGGTAGTTACCGTACTCTGCTGTATCTGAAATTACCACGTTCATTTCGTATAGGCGCTTACGTGCAACTGTGTTTGCTATTAGCGGTAGCTCGTGCAGTGACTCGTAGTATGCAGACTCATCGATGATGCCTGATGCTGTCATTGCTTCGAATGCTAGCTCAACACCAGCACGAACCATAGCTACCAGTAGAATGCCGTTGTCGAAGTACTCTTGTTCAGAGATTTCGATGTCGCCTGCAGGGTAGTTTTCGAAAGCGGTTTCACCCGTCTCTTCACGCCAGCCTAGTAGGTTTGCATCGTCGTTTGCCCAGTCAGCCATCATAGTGCTGGAGAATTCACCTGTGATGATGTCATCCATGTGCTTGTTGTATAGTGGACGCATTAGCTCTTTTAGCTCTTCAGAAAGCTCAAATGCTTTTACTTTTGCTGGGTTTGATAGACGGTCCATCATGTGAGTGATACCACCAAACTTAAGAGCTTCAGTGATTGTCTCCCAACCGTGTTGTAGAAGTTTACCTGCGTAACTTGGGTCGATACCGTCAGCAATCATCTTCTCGTAAGACACGATAGAACCGGCTTGTAGCATGCCACATAGGATAGTTTGCTCACCCATTAGGTCAGATTTAACTTCCGCTACGAATGAAGACTCTAGACAACCTGCGCGGTGGCCACCTGTACCAGCAGCCCATGCTTTCGCAATGTCCCAGCCTTCGCCTTTAGGGTCATTTTCTGGGTGAACAGCGATTAGTGTAGGGACACCGAAGCCACGCTTGTACTCTTCACGTACTTCTGTACCTGGACACTTAGGCGCAACCATTACAACCGTTAGGTCTTTACGGATTTGCATGCCTTCTTCAACTACGTTGAAACCGTGTGAGTAGCCTAGTGCTGCGCCTTCTTTCATGAGAGGCATTACCGTTTCAACAACGTTAGTGTGCTGCTTGTCTGGCGTTAGGTTGATTACTAGGTCAGCTTGTGGAATTAGCTTTTCGTAACTGTCTACTTCAAAGCCGTTATCTTTTGCGTTTTTGAACGATTGACGTTGCTCGTCGATCGCAGCTTGGCGTAGAGCGTAAGCAACGTCTAAACCAGAATCACGCATATTTAGACCTTGGTTAAGGCCTTGAGCACCACAACCTACGATGACCACTTTCTTACCTTTTAGGTAATCTGCTTCTGATGCGAATTCTTCGCGGTCCATAAAGCGACAACGACCAAGTTGATCCAATTGCTCACGCAAGTTTAGGGTATTGAAATAGTTAACCATCTGGGTGCTCCTTAACATTCTTCCATAGAGGTCGGTATTTGTGTTACCGAATGAGTTCATACTAAAACAGACATTCTGTTGCTGAAAGTGATATATTCACAATTACTTATTGCAATAAATGCAACATGGACGTAAAGATTTAATGAACATCAAAAGCCTACAACTATTCATTCATCTATGTGATAGTAAAAGCTTCGCTAAGACAGCGGCAGCAATGCATATCAGCCCTTCCGCACTGAGTCGGCAGATCCAAAAATTAGAAGAAGAAACGCATCAACAGCTGTTCTTGCGTGATAATCGAAGTGTCGAATTGACGGTTCAAGGAAAGAAGTTATTGCCTGTTGCACTAAAGATCTTGGGGGAATGGCAGCAATACCAAAGCTACGTCAAAGGAACGGAAGATGAGCTAAAGGGGGAGATACGTTTATTTTGCTCGGTAACTGCAAGTTACAGTCACCTCCCGGAGCTTATTTCCGATTTCCGCATACAACACCCATTTATTGAATTCAAACTCTCTACTGGCGATCCAGCCCAAGCTATCGATAAGATAATGGCGGATGAGGCTGATATCGCGATCTCGGCAAAGCCAGACCAACTACCCGCTAAAGTGGCTTTTGAACCAATCAGCGAGATACCTCTATCGGTTATTGCTCCGGTTGGAATCAGCAGCTTCGCAGAAGAACTACAAAAAGAAACCCCGGATTGGTCAACGATCCCTTTTATTCTCCCAGAAGCAGGCACAGCAAGAGAAAGAGCGAATGTTTGGTTTAAGCAAATGAAGATCAAACCAAACATCTACGCACAAGTAGCAGGGCATGAGGCCATTGTCAGTATGGTGGCTTTAGGTTGTGGCGTAGGTATCGCACCGGATGTGGTAATCAACAATAGCCCTGTCAGAGAGAAGATAAATCGACTGAAAGTTCTGCCTATCAAACCATTCGAACTCGGTGTTTGCTGTATTAAAAGCCAGCTAGAAAACCCGTTAGTTAAAGCCCTATGGGAAGTCGCAGAAAGTAAGTATATATCCCTTTAGAGATATCTATACAAATTGGAATCCGAAGCCCGTTACGCAAGCAACGGGCTTTTTATTTACAGTAAACCTCGAATGCAAAATATGTAACAGTACTTAGAGGTAGCTGACATCACGACTCACATAACAAAGGTATTGCTAGCAAAGTGATGAGAATAAGTAAGTACTTACCCTTAGTTACTTTTAAGATTTAGAAAATGGACACTGACAAGAGAGATAAGATCTTTACCTAACACAACGAGTTCTACAGCAAACACAGAGATCTGAGGATATCAGAAACGACAAAACCTATTCCGAAGGCTGGGTTTCCAAATAAGTAGCGGAACCGTGGGGACGCCTAGTCCGAGCTTACGTTCAATTGGACTTACACACAAGCGAGACTCATGCACCGATAGGTGAATTGAGTTGTTAGATACGAAAAAGCCCCAGCATTTCTGCTGGGGCTTTTGTCTGAATAAGTGGCGGAGCGGACGGGACTCGAACCCGCGACCCCCGGCGTGACAGGCCGGTATTCTAACCAACTGAACTA